>NZ_JAELVH010000524.1 GCF_019399235.1 Streptomyces poriferorum
CGTCGCCGCGTTCGTCCGCCCCGGCGGCGCGCTCGACACCGAGGCCCACCACCGGGTGACCACGCTCTACTTCCCCGACGGCAAGGTGCCGCTCCACCCCGAATCGCTCTCCGAGGGCGCCGCCAGCCTGCTGCCCGGAGAGACCCGCCCCGCCGTGCTCTGGGAGATCGACCTCGACGCCGAGGGCCGCACCGAGACCACCCGGGTACGCCGGGCCCTCGTACGCAGCCGCGCCAAACTCGACTACGCGGGCGTGCAGCGGCAGATCGACGCCGGCACCGCCGAGGAGCCGCTCGCCCTGCTCAAGGACATCGGCACGCTCCGCGAGGAACAGGAGATCGCCCGCGGCGGCATCTCCCTCGACGTGCCCGAACAGGAGATCGTCGAGCGCGACGGGACGTACGGCCTCGACTACCGGGCCCCGCTCCCCGCCGACGGCTGGAACGCTCAGATCTCACTGCTCACCGGCATGGCGGCGGCCCGTCTGATGCAGGAATCCGGCACCGGCATCCTGCGTACCCTCCCGGTCGCCCCCGACGGCGCGGTCGCCCGCCTGCGCCGCTCGGCCGAGGCCCTGCGTATCGACTGGCCGCACCATGTCCCGTACGCCCAGGTAGTCCGCTCGCTCGACCCGAGGAAGACGAACCACGCCGCCTTCCTGCAGGACTGCACCACGCTGCTGCGCGGCGCCGGCTACACCGTCTTCGACAACGGCGAACTGCCCACCCCCGCCGTCCACGCCGCCGTCGCAGACCTCTACACCCACTGCACCGCGCCGCTGCGCCGGCTCGTCGACCGGTACGCATCCGAACTCTGCGTCGCGGCCGCCGCCGACCGCGATCCGCCCGAATGGGTCATGAGCGCACTGCCCGCCCTGCCCAAGGAGATGGCGGACGGGACCCGGCGCGCCAACACGGTGGAGCGCGAGTGCATCGACCTCGTCGAGGCGGCACTGCTCAAGGACCGGGTCGGTACGGTCTTCGACGCCTACGTGGTGGATGTGAAGGAACAGGAGCCGACCACCGGCACCATCCACATCGACGACCCCGCGATCGTCGCCCGCATCGAGGGCGGCACCGCCGCGCTCCCGCTGGGGGAGCGGCTGCGGGTGCGGCTCACCCAGGCAGATCCGGGATCGTCGAAGGTGCTGTTCGCGCCCGCGTGAGCGCGGCCACGACGGCGCGCGGATCATCGGCGTGGAACCGGACCGCGACCGCCTTCCCGCGACGGCCGAGCGGTCGCAGGAAACCCAGCGGCGCGGTCAGCTCGACCGTCACGGTCGTCTGGCCGCCGACCGCGAGATCGAGCACCCCGTCCGGGCCCAGCTGAACCAACCGGCCCTGGGGAAAGCGCCGTTCGACCCGTACGGCCGTGATCGAGGCAGCCGGTACCCGCAGATCGAACAGCGCCCCGTAGCGAACGCGCAGCGAACCGTCCGGTCCCACGACATGCGGGCGGGTCACACAGGCGGCGTGCAGGGCGAGCACCAGCAGCACCCCGTACACGTCCAGCACGAGCAGAATCCGGTGCACCACCGGCCAGGGGACCAGCAGCGCCAGCATCACCGTCTCCACCACCGAGACGAAGACCAGGCCGTACATCATCGCCGTCTGCGGCCCCGTGTACGGCGCGGGCGCCGCGCCCTCCGGCACGCCGTGGCGCCGCCGCAGCACCCACAGCCCCAGGCTGTGCAGGGCCCGCAGCTCATGGCCGACGAGCCGCCGCACCGGCAAGGGCACCACGGTCCGCAGCGC
>NZ_JAELVH010000525.1 GCF_019399235.1 Streptomyces poriferorum
TGACACGCCTCCGCCGGCCGTCCCCGTGCTCCCGGGGACGGCCGGCGGAGGCGTGTCAGCCGAAGAAGCGGGCCAGTTCCGAAGGGCTCGGAACGGCCTGCGGCCCGTCGGCGGACGGCGGCGGCGAGACCTCGTCCGCCGTCTCGGCCGGGTCGCCCGGGCGCGGGACCGGAACCGGTTGGTCCGGCGGGTCGGACTCTTCGTCGCCGTTGACGACGGAGAACATCCAGTTGGCCGCGGCGAGATGGTCCACGACGGCCGCCAGCAGATAGTCGGTGACCGTCCAGTCGGCCGCCTCGCCGTCGGTGTCACGGATAGTGGCGCTGTCCCGCGGCAGGTGCTTGATCAGGAGCGCCAGCCGCCGGGAGGAGAGCCCGCCCCGGTGCCAGTCGAGCAGGTCCACCCCGTAGTGCCGGAGCAGGTCGGCTTCCAGAGCCTCGGCGTGTTCTTCGGCGAACGCGACGAGGCTCAGTCTTCCCCCAGGCCGAGCCCGGTCTCCTTGCCGTACGCCTCCAGGATGGCGGCGATGTCCTGCATGGTCACGTCGAGCTGCGCGAAGCGGCTGAACTGCTTCTTGCCCAGCAGGAGTTCGAGCAGCCCGTCGACGTCGTTGTCGTCCAGGCCGCGCAGTGCCCTGGCGGTGACGCGGGTCAGTTCGGTCGGCAGTTCGAAGGTGTCGCCGTCGATGGTGAACGACCAGGAACGGCCGAGGGCCTCCATGCGCTGGGCGCGGGCCGCTGACACGTCGAAGGTGGCCATGGGGTCTCCGTTTCGGGAAGGGGGCCGCACCCCGGCGGCCCCGGTCGGGGTGCCGTGGTGCGGCGGTGCGGTTCGGTGGATGCCGGGTGGTGCGGTGTCCGGGACGCGATGACGTGCCGCGGGGCGCCGGGGCGGGAGCGCCGGCGCCCCGCGGAGCGGAGCCCCCTGATGCCGGGGGCTCCGGGTCACACCGTGGCGTAGGACGGGTCCTTCATGACGAAGGTCGCCAGCGGCTGGGTCTCGCCGGAGGACAGCGCCGTGAAGGTGACCCCGAGCGAGGCCGCGGCCTTGCGGGCCAGCTTGATGTCGTCCGACGCGGTGACCTGGCCGCGCGGGATCACGAAGCGGTAGGTGACGTCCGCCCCGTCGTGGAACTCCAGGCCGAGGGCGCGCTCGTCGAACTGCGGGCCGTCCGGCACGTCGTAGGAGTAGACGCCCGGGTTCTCGGTGGCGTTCACCGCCGAGACCGCGTCGCCGCCCATGAAGAACGGCAGGGTGTCCTCGTTGAACTGGAGCATGGCGAACTTCAGCGTCAGGTCCCGGTCCGCGTAGATGAAGCGGGCCGGGCTGACCGCCTGCCACGTCTCGACCGGGTCGAGCTTGTCCTTCTTGGAGAAGGTCACGCCGTCGGTGGACGTGTAGCCGAGGTCCCGCCACACCGAGCTGTCCCAGTCGGCCGACGGGTCGTTGGAGAAGGCGGTCGGCGCCGGGGTGCCGGCCTTCGCCACGAGGATGCGGCCCGTTCCGGCGATGCGGATCTCGGACGAGTTGTTACCAGCCATGAAGGTGGCTTCCTTTCCAGGGGTGGTCGCCCCCGTGCGGGGGCCGCCGTATCCGGGGCGGGTACGGCGAAGGCCCCGCCGGATGTCCGGCGGGGCCTGGTCGTTGGGGCGTCACGTGCGTGCCCGGGTGAGCGGGCCGGACGCCTGGTGCGGTTCGTACGGGCGGTGGGGGACCGGCACGCAGGGGAGCACGGGTCCGCCGGTCGGCCCGTCGGGCCGCCCGCCGGAGCCGGTCAGTCCGTGCGGACGGTGAAGCGGAGGATGCAGAGGTACCGGTTGGCGCCCGCGTAGATGTAGTCGGGCAGCCACCGGGGGCCGTCCTCCTCGATCACCTCGCTGACGAACGAGGTGCCGAAGACGGTGCCGGTCGCGGCCAGCAGGGCGGCGCGAGCCGCGTTGGCGAGAGTGTGGGCCACCGACTTCTGCGGCCCGTAGACCTCCAGTTGGATCAACGGGCGGTCCACATGCAGGTCGTCGACCCAGGCACCGCCCATCCGGGAGATCAGTACGGCCTTCTGTGTCCCGTCGAAGCCGGCGGGCGGGGCGTCGTCGACGTACGCGTCCGCCAGTTCCGCGCGGGTCCTGAGCAGGTCACGCACGATCGCCTGGACATCCGGGAACGTCCCTGGCGCGGATGAGGGCATGTGGGGTCACTCCTTTGTACGGGCCGGGTACGGACGTCCGTGCGTACGGCCCGTACACACGCCGGACACGACGACGGCGGAACCGTGCCTCTCGGAGGGAGGCGAAGGCCTGTGACCGTCAGTGAACTGGAGCAGTTCGCGGCCTGGATCGAAGACATGATCCGGCGGCGTGGATACGACATCGACAGCCCGCGCGGCGGCGGCAAGTCCCGTCTCGCCGACGAGGCGGGTGTCCACCGGGCAGCCATCACGCGGCTGTTGCAGCGGCAGAGCATGCCGGACCTGGAGACGATGCGCAGGCTCGCGCATGTCCTGGGCCTCCCGGTGCGGGAGATGCTCATCCGCTCGGGCCGGCTCACCGAGGACGAGCTGCCCATGCCCCAGACCCCGGCCGGCCCCGGCCGGCAGAGCACCGGCAACGAGCGGATCACGCTGGAGGAGGCCGCCACGGCGCTCGGCGTCCCGGCCGACCAGCGGGAGATGTTCATGCGGGTCGCCGGACAGTTCCTGCCCGCGGGCCCGGTGGAACAGGAGCTCCCGGCCCGGCGGACCCGAAGGGGCTGAGGCCCGGCGGCGCATCGCCCCTCCTCGGCGCGTCGGCACCCTCCGGCGCGGCGCCGCCCTCCGACGCGTCGGCACCCTCCGGCGCGGCGCCGCCCTCCGACGCGTCGGCACCCCCCGGCGCGGCGCCGCCCTCCGACGTGGCGGCACTCTTCCCGGGCCTGCATCCTGCTCCGCCTGCTCCGCCTGCTCCGCCTGCTCCGCCTGCTCCGCGCACACGCCGGCGGCCCGTCCCGTACGCCGTTGCATCGCCCGTGCACCGTGTCCAGCGGCGGATGCCCTCGCACCTCCCTGTCTCCATCCCGCTCCCTGCCTGTGTCCCCGCTGCGTCCCGCCGCCGTCCGTCCACTGCCGCGAGCCGCCGCACAGGCGTGATCGCTAAGCTGTTCCCGGTCCGTTCAGGGGAGGGGGCCGGTCGTCGCGGGCCCTGATGTCCAGGGGTGGGGAAACCGACGTCGATCGGGAATGTGGATGCCGCACCACTGTGTCGGGAACAGAGGTGAAGGAGACGTTCAGGAAGAGCCGCGCATGGGCGAGGGCGAAAAGGGCTCCCGGCGGGCGAACGGTTCGTCCGAGGCCGCATCGCGTCAGCGGCGGCCGGTGGTACGAGGCGTGAGGGAGGGCGGGGAGATGCCTCCCGGCGATCTCGCTCGGCTGCTCGCCGCTGTCGGCGTCCTGCTGGGCAGCCACTCGGCAGGCGATCTGGTGGTCGTGCCGCGTGAGGAGCTGGAGCGGCGCGAGTTCGCCGCGTACGGACAGGGCTGGCGCGACGCGGTGACCCACTGGCACCAGCACGCCGAGTGGGCCGACGGCCTCACGGCAGGGGAGGCCGACGACCGTACGCCCGGGCAGGCCGCGGTCATTCCGTTCCGCCGCAGGATCACGCACGGGGCGCGCGACGAAGCGCAACGCGACACGACGCGCCGCGAGGGAACAGACCTTGCCGGTGCCGCCCCGCCCAAGGCGCTCGCGGGTCCCGCGCGTCCCGCCCCCGACGCCGCGGATCCCGCGGCGTCGGGG
>NZ_JAELVH010000526.1 GCF_019399235.1 Streptomyces poriferorum
GGGGTACCCGGGTGCACGGTGGTGGTGTCGGTGGTCATGGTCGTCTCACGCTCCCAGGCGTCGCATCTCGTTGCGGAAGGTTTCCTCGGTCCACGGGCTGCCGTCGGGTGCGGGCAGGTCGCGGGCGTTGAGTCCGGCGACGAGGCCGGGCAGGTCGTGGGCTCCGCTGCCGAAGACTTCCTCGATCACCGCGGCGAGCTTCTTCTCGTACGGGGTGGGCTCGGCGGTGCGTGCCTGGTGGGGATCGAGGTACTGCGGGGTGGTCGGGCTGGTCATGTCGGCTCCCTTCGGGGGCGTGTCAGAGGTCGAGTACGAGGCGGGGGGTGCGGGCGCGGGAGACGCAGAGCATCATCGAGGCGCCGGCTTCGCGTTCGGTTTCGGTGAGGAGGAAGTCGCGGTGGTCGGGGGTGCCTTCGAGGACCTTGGTCTCGCAGGTGCCGCAGATGCCGTCGCGGCAGGAGGAGGCGACGGGGATGCCGGCGTTCTCCAGTGCGTCGAGTGCGGTGGTGGCGGGTCCGACTTCGACGGTGCGTCCGGTGCGTGAGCAGACGATGTCGAAGCTGCTGTCCTCGCCGTCGCGGGGTGCGGCGGTGGGTGCGGCGAAGCGTTCGGTGCGGGCGGCGGGGTGGCGTTCCTCGACGGCTGCGAGGAGGGGTTCGGGGCCGCAGCAGTAGACCTGGGTGCCGGGGGCGAGGTCGCCGAGGAGGGTGTCGAGGCCGATGTGGCCGTGTTCGTCCTGGGGCACGAACTCGACTGATCCGCCGGGGAGTTCGGCGAGTGCGGTGAGTTCGGCGGCGAAGGCCATGGAGGTGCGGGTGCGGCCGCCGTGGACGAGCCGCCATGGGGTTCCGGTGCGGGCTGCTTCGCGGGCCATGGCGAGGATCGGGGTGATGCCGATGCCGCCGGCGATGAAGAGGTAGCCGGTGGCGTCGCCCGTGGGGTCGAGCTCGAAGTGGTTGCGGGGGCCCTGGACGTGGAGGGTCTGGCCGGGGCGGAGCTGGGTGTGGAGGTGGGCGGAGCCGCCGCGGGAGGCGGGTTCGCGGAGGATGCCGATGCGCCAGTGGGTGGTGTCGGCGGGGTCGGAGCACAGGGAGTACTGGCGGATGTGTCCGCCGGTGTGTACGTCGATGTGGGCGCCGGGCTGCCAGGCGGGGAGGGGCTCCCCGTCGGGGTGGGTGAGTTCGATGCTCAGGACTCCGTCGGCCTCCCAGGTCATGCGGTGGACGAGCAGGTCGAGCCGGGGTTCCTCGGCGGTTGTCATGACGGGTTGCCTCCCTGTCCAGAGGTATCGGTCGCGGTGGCGGGGAGCTTGACGGGCGGGGTGAACGGGGTGTTCATCGGGCCGAGTGCGGTGAGGTCGATCTCGACGAGGGTGGGGCCCGGGGAGGCGGTGGCTTCCTTGATGACGGGTCCGGCGTCGGCTTCGGCGGCGATCCGTGCGTACGGGAGGCCGACGGCGGCGGCGAGGAGGGCGAAGTCGGGTGTGGTGAGGTCGACTCCGGAGCGGCGGGGGAAGTGGTTGTCCTGCATGTTGCGCAGGACGCCGTAGCCGCCGTCGTTGAAGACGAGGAGGGTGAGGTCGGGCTTCTCCTGGGCGAGGGTGAGGAGTTCGCCGAGGTGGACGGCGAGGCCTCCGTCGCCGGCGATGACGACGGTGGGGGTGCCGGGGCGGCCGAGTGCGGCGCCGATGCCCATGGCGAGGCCCTGTCCGATGCCGCCGCCGCGCGGGAAGACGTTGGTGGCCGGGTCGGTGATCTCCAGGAGGCGGTTTCCCCAGGTGGAGGAGGGGATGGTGACGTCGCGGGCGATGACGGATCCGGGCGGGCAGGCGTCGCGGATGGCGTCGTTGATCGCGGCCTGGGGTCCGATGGCGTGGCGTTGGGCGGTGCGGGCGTCGGTGCGGGCCTTGTGTACGCGGCCCGGCCAGGTCGTTTCCGTAGCGCCGCTGGTGACGCGTCCCAGGAGGGCGGCGAGTACGGCGGTGGCGTCGCCGTGGAGGGCGACGGTGGCGGGGTACACGCGGCCGGGGGCTGCCGGGTCCAGGTCCAGCTGGATGTGAACGGGCGGGAGTCCGAGGCTGTAGTCGGCGGTTTCGTTGGAGCGGAAGTGGGTGCCGATGGAGAGCAGGACGTCGGCTTCGGCGAGGAGGGCGCGGCCGGCGGGTGCGGTGGCGTAGTTGCCGAGGACGCGGTCGTCGGACTCGGGGACGGAGCCGCGGCCGGAGTTGGAGGTGACGAGTCCGGCGTTCAGGGCGTCGAGGAGTGCGGCGAGTTCGGGGCGGGCGGTGTTGGCGCCGCCGCCGGCCCAGACGAGGGGGCGGCGG
>NZ_JAELVH010000527.1 GCF_019399235.1 Streptomyces poriferorum
TGGAGGAACCTGGTGGCCGTGGATACCTCTTTCTACACATCCTTCATGTCCGAAGAAATCAGGGACCAAGGCCGAGCCCAGAGCCTCCTGCTGATCCTCGAAGCACGCGGTATCACCCTCACCGACGAGCTCCGACAGACCATCACCACCTGCACCGACTCCCACCTGCTGAACCAGTGGCTCCACCGCGCCGCCACTGCTACCGCGGCCGAGGAAGTCTTCACCGGGCAGTAGCCCTCGCCCCGGCCGGAGGCGTCGCTGCCCGCACAGGACAGCGACGGCCGCCCAGCGGCACGATGATGAGAGGTCTGGAGCCATGGATATTTCTCTCTACACATCCTTCATGTCCGAAGAAATCAGGGACGAAGGCCGAGCCCAAGGCCGAGCCCAAGGCCGAGCCGACAGCCTCCTGCTGGTCCTGGACGTGCGCGGCATCGCGCTCACCGAAGCGGCCCGCGAGAAGATCACTGCCTGCGCCGACACTCAACTCCTCCACCAGTGGCTCGAACGCGCCGCCACCGCCACCACCGCCGAAGAAGTCTTCGCCAAGGGTCCCCAGGGTCACTGAGCGGCCAGGCCATCAGAAGCCGAAGGTGTTGTGCGGTTCGGAGTCGGCCCGGAACATCCGGGCAAGCTGTCCGATCGCGCCGTCGGTGTGCTGCGTGAGGTGGCCCGCGTACGCGAGGTCGTGCGCCGACATGCCGCCGAAGTAGAGCGCGCTGAGCGCTGAGAGCGTGACGGTCAGGTCCGCCGGCTCGTCGGTCGGCATGCACGTCACCGCGGCCTCGTCTGCCCGGAGCTGCCATGTCCCGTTATTCTCCGGACACATCCGGTCGTCGTCGATGGTGAATCGCAGCGTGCCGGGTGTGAGGTACGCGCGTTGCGTCAGGGCGCGCGGAACATCGAGCAGGCGCGCCCAGAGGTTGTCCGTCTGGCGGGTGACGCGCATCGCCCGCGGGTTCGTCAGCATCCATCGCAGGGGTTCGTCGCGCGGGCGGGCGGGCGCCACGACGGTCTTGGTGAGGTCGAAGTCGATGAGCAGTCCCCACAGAGCGCGGTAGGCCGCCGGGTTCATCGCCTCCAGGGCTTCGACCACGAGCGTGCCCGCCCGGTCCGCGGTCGGGGACCACGGCAGTCGGAAGTGGGCGATCCCGTCCACGTCGCCGCGCTGGTCTCGGTGGACGAGGAAGCGCAGCGGTCCGTTCGTACCGTCCGCTTCGTCGGACAGCCCATCCCATCGCCCGGGAAGCGGACTGAGCTCCCCGACGCGGTGTGCGCGCACGGATGCATGCACCCGGGGCCATGCCTTCTTCGCGTCCGCAGCGCCGATCAGCTCCAGCGACCCGGGATCCGGCGCTGACGGAAGTAGGGCCGCTTCGTGACGCGCCAGCTCCCACCGGGTGCGGTAGGTCGCGGGCGAGAACCCGAACCGTCCGTAGATGCGGCCCTCGCTCGCGCTGAGCATCGCCAACGGCTCGCCCCGCTCCAGAGCCGCATCGAACATGGCCTGCATCATCCGCCGCAGGCAACCGCGCCGGCGATGCGTCGCGATCACCCCGGTGGAGGTGACGCCGGCCATGCTGACCGTCCCTCCGCCGGGGACCGTCACCTCGAAGGAGATGGTTCCCGACGCGCCGACGCACCTGCCGTCGGCGAACGCCGCGATCGGGTGGAAGGACTCGTCCGCAGTGTCGGCTGCGGCCAGCTCTTCGAGCTGATCGGCGTCGGCGGGCGCGCGCTGTGGAGGCCATGGCTCTGGGCCGCCGTGCCACGCGGCGTCCGCGGGCTCCCAGCTCGGCATGCCGTTCGCGAACGGCAAGGTCCGGTAGTACGCGGCCATCTCGTCGCGTCGCGGCGGGCGGACTTCAGTCACCATGCCGGATATTGCATCCCTCAGCCGCGCAGGCGGGCAACCGCATATCCGTGGGCCACGTCCATGTGAGTGTCAGTGGCCCGTGCGAAGGTGCCCTCATGAACCCTCCGGGCGTGGTTGAGGAATTGTGGGATCGGATCCAGGCGCGCGACTGGTCAGGGGTCGCCGATCTGGTCGCAGAGGACGTAGTGGTGGAGTGGCCGGTCAGCGCCGAGCGCATCGTCGGCAACGAGAACTTCGTCGCGGTGAACAGGGAGTACCCGGAGGGCTGGTCGATTCGGGTGTTGCGGATCGTGGCCGCCGGGAACGAGGTGGTCTCCGAAGTCGAGGTGCCGCATGACGCGTTCGGCGTGTTCCGGGTGGCTTCGTTCTGGACCGTCGAGCGGGGACGGATCGTACGGGGCCGGGAGTACTGGACGAGTCCGGGGGCCGACCCGCGCCCGGAGTGGCGGGAGGCGCTGACCGAGCCCATGTGAGGCTCGGCTCGCGCCGGGCACGGCGGAACGACGGCGTGCCATGATCGGCGAAATGTCAGCCGCACGAGGGTGAGGAGGACGGGGGCGGGCCGGCG
>NZ_JAELVH010000528.1 GCF_019399235.1 Streptomyces poriferorum
CCGCTCCCCCGGCTCCCGCCGGGCGCGCGGCCGTCGACCGCCGGACCTTGCTGATCGGGGCGGCCGCCGGAGCCGCCGGCCTCCTGGTCGGGGGCGGCGCGGTGCTCGCGTTCGGCTCCGGTGACGACGCCGAGCCCGAGGTCGACGCCAAGCCCGCACCGAGCCCCAGCCGTCCCGTCGTCGCCGGGCTGCCTCCGCAGCCGCGCTGGATCTACACCCACCCGGCCTCCGAACCCGCTCCCCTCACCGCCGCACTCTGGAACGAGCGGCTGCTGGTACTGACCGGCGACACCCATGCGTCCGCCGTCGATCTGAAGACCGGGCGCCGGATCTGGGAGAGCCCTGACGCGGCCAAGGGCCAGGCGGCTCTGGCCGCCGGCAAGGAGTTCTGCTTCGTCGCGGGACCGTCCGAGTTCCTGTGGCTGTCCGCGAAGGACGGCCGGGTGGCCCACCGGGTGGCGTACGCCGACGGGTTCGAGGGCGCTCCGCACCTGTCCGTGCGCGGCCTCGTCGGATCGGCCGGCCCGCAGCTCTGGTTCACCGGTTCGCACCAGGTCACCGTGAAGGCCCCGAAGCCGAAGAAGGGCAAGAAGCCCGGCAAGGACCGGCAGGTCGTCAAGTCGTACCTGTTCGGGTACGACATCGAGCAGCGCAAGGAGCTGTGGCGGACGCCCGTGCCCACCGGTCGCGGCCCGGCCGCGCCCGTGTACCGCTTGGTGGCGATCCGGCCGGATGCCGTCGTCGTACGACAGGACCGGCTGACGCTCACCCCCGCCGATGTGAAGGCGTCCAAGGGCAAGGCGCTCTTCCGGAGCTTCGACCGGACGACCGGGAAGCAGCAGTGGGCCAAGGTCTTCGGCACGGCCCCGGACGCGGCGGTCGCGGGAGACGCGGACGGGCTCCTGTACGTGGCGTTCGGCGACGACCTGCGGGCCCTGGAGACCCCCGGCGGCCGGCCGAAGTGGACGCTGAACGGCACACCGGGTTCCTCCTTCGGGACCTCCGTCGAGGCCGGCGCGCTCCTGTACACCACCGGCAGCAACCAGGAAGTGGGCGTGGCCGACCGGGAGACCGGACGGCTGCGCTGGCGGCGGTCCACGGAGGCGGTGGCAGGGGGAACGGCTCCCACCGTCACGGTCAGCGGCTCCGGCGGCACGCTGCTCGCGGCGGATCCCGGGCAGGTCACCGCGTTCGCGGCGGCCGACGGGCGGCGGCTCTGGAAGTTCCAGGACATCGGGGCCCAGGACCCGAAGGGGGCGACCGTCACCGCCCGGTACCAGGTGCTGGCCTACGGAAAGAGCGCCCTCGTCCGGCGCGACCGCGTGATCTACGCGTTCCCGGTCGCCTGACCGGAAGGCGGCGGACCGGGCCCGGCCGACGGGTCCGGTCCGCCGCCTTCCGGGGGAATCGGGCCGCCGCCACGCCCCGAGGTTCTTGCATCACCTGACGGCGAGTGAGCGTATGGGAGGAATTGCGCTCACTCATGGGGTAGTCGCACGATTCACCGGTCGCACGATTCGCCCCGTTTCCGGAGGTGGTGTCGTGCCAGGCAGAATTCTGCGCTCCCTCGGAACGGCGGCGCTCGCCGCCGTCGTCGTGACCGCGCCGGCCGCAGCCGTCGCGGCCCCGTCCCCCTCACCGTCC
>NZ_JAELVH010000529.1 GCF_019399235.1 Streptomyces poriferorum
GCCACATACGTCACGGCCATCGCCACCGCTCCCCCGCCCATGTTCCGCAGCACCGCCGGGCCCGCCTTCGCGTCGCCCAGCCGGGCGCTCCACCAGCCGGTCAGGGCCAGGGCGGCGAGGACCGACAGCACGGTCACCGGCAGGCGCACCGACGGGGGAGGGAGCACGATCGCCAGCAGGGGCAGCAGCGCGCCCACCGTGAACGCGAGGAAGCTGGCGCCTGCCGCGTGCCAGGGGTTCGTCAGGTCGTCCGGGTCGATGCCCAGCTCGACCTCGGCGTGGGCGCGCAGCGCGTCGCGTTCGGTGAGCTGGACGGCGGCCTCGCGGGCCACCTCACGGCTGAGCCCTTTGCCCTCCAACAGACCGGTGAGCTCGGCGAGTTCAGCCTCGGGGGCCTCCTGGAGCTCCTGCTTCTCCGTGGCCAGCGCGGCCTTCTCCGAATCGCGCTGGGTGGAGACGGACACGTACTCGCCGGCCGCCATCGACATGGACCCGGCCAGCAGCCCGGCGAGCCCCGCCGTCAGCAGGGTGCCCCGGTCACCGGTGGCGCCCGCGACGCCGACGACGAGGCCCGCGGTGGAGACCACACCGTCGTTGGCGCCGAGGACCGCGGCGCGCAGCCAGTTCAGCCGCGCGCCGAGTCCGTTTCCGTGCGGTTCGTGGTGCGCCTGGGTATCCGTCACCCGGGGATGGTCTCACTTCGCGGCGTCACCAGACGCGTACCGACCCACCCGGTGCGAAGGCGGGGCTGGTGGCGTCCTTCGGGACCTCCTTCAGGGGTTCGGCGATCTCCTCGACCGTCGGTCCCACGGTGGCGGCGACGCGGTCCAGCGCCGGCAGGTCGAATCCGTAGACGCGGGCCGCGTTGCCGCCGGTCATGGCGGCGATCTCCGCGGGCGGCAGCCCCGCGTACGCGATCCGCAGGCCCTCCCGTGAGTACGGGGCGGTGCCCTCGTCGTGCGGGTAGTCGCTGCCCCACATGATCTTGTCGAGGCCGATCCGGTCGCGCAGCGGCACCTCGTGCGGGCGCATGAAGCTGGCGCCGACGAAGCAGTTGTCGCGCCAGACCTCGCTGGGGCGCGCGCCCATCGAGGCCGACAGCCCCGCACCGAACTTGGACTCGGCGGTGGCCGCCCGGGTCGCCGCCGCGACCAGCCGGCCGTGGTAGTAGTCGAGCATCTCGACGATGCCCGGGATCCAGCCGGAGCCCTGTTCGGTGAGGACGAGCTTCAGGCCGGGGTGGCGGCGGAAGGCACCGCCGAAGATCAGGTGCCACAGCGCCCGGTGCGAGAACCACGTCGTCTCGACCATGAAGACCGCGCGGGCCGCCGGTTCGTCGCCGAGCGGCGGGGACGCGGAGCCGCCGTGGTGGTTGACGGGCACGTCCAGCTCCGCGCAGACCGCCCAGAGCGGGTCGTACACCGAGGAGTACAGCTCCGGGATGCCGGAGCCCGGTGGGGCGCCGGGCAGCAGGATGCCACCGGTGAGGCCGGCCTCCTTGGTGCGCCGGACCTCGCGCACCGCCTCGGCCGGATCGTTGAGCAGGATCTGGGCGACGCCCGCCCGCCGGCCCGGCGCGGCGGCGCAGAAGTCGGCGAGCCAGCGGTTGTGGGC
>NZ_JAELVH010000052.1 GCF_019399235.1 Streptomyces poriferorum
CCGTGCACGGCGGGGCGGCCGAGTATCCGTTCCCGGTGATCGCGCCAGTGATGAGAATGACTCGCGGTCCCGACCATGGAACGGGGCGAGAAGCACGTCGAGGAGCGCGTCAAGGAGAGGCTCATATGCCGTCGTACCTGTCCCCGGGCGTCTACGTCGAAGAGGTCGAGTCCGGATCCCGGCCGATCGAAGGGGTGGGCACCTCGGTCGCCGCCTTCGTCGGCTTCGCCCAGCGGGGGCCGTTCGACGAGCCGACGCTCATCATCAACTGGAGCCAGTTCGCCAGTACCTTCGGCGACTTCGTCGACGGCATGTACCTCGCCTCCTCCGTCTACGGCTTCTTCGCCAACGGGGGCGGCATCTGCTACGTCGTACGCATCGCCGAGGGCGCGGACACCGGTGCCGGGGAACTGGCGGCCGGGGCCGAGGTCCAGATCGGGCCGTACGCCGTCAAGCCCCGGGCAGGTGTCGCCGGCGAGATAAGTGTGGAGGTCGCGGAGGCCGAGGGCGACGACCCGCCCTCCGATGTCTTCCAGCAGCTCATCGAGACTCATCGAGATCCGGGAGACGGGGCGCGGCGCCGCCCCGGCCAGGCCCGACGTCCAGTCGGTCGCGCTGGCGCCCGCAGCCCCCGCGGCGGGCGGCGCCGGAGCGCTCGCCCCCGAGGCGTACGTCGGTGACGCCGACCGCCGCACGGGGCTCGGAGGGCTCGAGGCCGTGGACGAGGTCACGATGATCGCCGTTCCCGACCTGATGGGCGCGTACCAACGCGGGCTGCTCGACCTGGAGTCCGTCATCGCTGTTCAGCAAGGGCTCATCAGTCACTGTGAGTTGATGGGCGACCGGGTCGCCATCCTCGACCCGCCGCCCGGCCTCTCACCGCAGCAGGTCAGGAGCTGGCGCATGGACCGGGCCAACTTCGACTCCAAGTACGCCACGCTCTACTACCCCTGGATCAGCGTCGCCGACCCGGCCTCCGGACGCGCCACCCTCGTACCGCCGAGCGGCCACATCGCGGGGATCTGGGCGCGCAACGACGACACGCGTGGAGTGCACAAGGCGCCGGCCAACGAGGTGGTGCGCGGGGCCGTGGCGCTGCAGACGCAGCTCACCAAGAGCGAGCACGATCTGCTGAACCCGATCGGGCTGAACTGCATCCGCTCCTTCCCCGGGCGCGGCATCCGGGTCTGGGGCGCACGGACGCTCGCCTCCGACCCCGCCTGGCGCTACCTCAACGTCCGGCGGCTCTTCAACTACCTGGAGGAGTCCATCCTCGCGGGCACGCAGTGGGTCGTCTTCGAGCCGAACGACGACGCGCTGTGGGCACGTATCCGGCGTACGGTCTCGGCGTTCCTGGTGAACGAGTGGCGCAAGGGCTCCCTCTTCGGGCTGACACCCGACGAGGCGTTCTACGTGAAGTGCGACCGCGAGACCAACCCGCCCGAGAGCGTCGACGCGGGGCAGGTCATCTGCGAGATCGGCGTCGCACCGGTCAAGCCCGCCGAGTTCGTGGTGTTCAGGCTCTCCCAGCTGACCGGCGGCACCGGAGGTGTCGACGAATGACCGGGCCGTCGGCCCCGCCTCGATCAGCACTGACCCGCCCGTTCTCGAACCTGGCGTAAGGAGCCTGTTGTGCCGCTTCCCGATCTTGACAGTTCCGTCGGGCATTCCTTCGGCCTGGAGTTCGACAGCGTCATCATCAAGCAGATCACCGAGGTCAGCGGTCTGAAGATGGAGCAGGACGTCATCGAGCTGAAGCAGAACACCGCTGACGGCAAGTACGCCATCAAGAAGCTGCCCGGCCGGCCCAAGGCCGGTGAGGTCACCGTCACACGCGGCCTCACGGAGGACAACAGCTTCGAACGCTGGATCAAGGACTCCCGGTTCGGCCGCATGATGAGCGCCCGTCGCAACGGCGCGGTCATCGTCTACGACTACGAGGGCCTGCCCATCAAGCGGTACAAGCTGATCAACGCCTGGCCCAAGTCCCTGGAAATCGGCACCCTGAAGGCCGGTGACACCTCGGTCCTCACGGAGAAGCTGTCGATCACCTACGAGAGCATGGAGCTCGACTGATGCGGCGCACGGTCCAGTTCCAGACTCCGCAGGGGGAGTCGGCGGGGCGGGAGAGTGCCGGGCGGCCCGAGCCGTTGCGCACGGAGTTCGCCTTCGACCTGCCGCGCGGATACGTCGACGAGTCGGGCACCGTGCACCGCTCGGGCGTGATGCGGCTCGCGACCGCCCGCGACGAACTCGTGCCGTTGCGCGACGACCGGGTGCGGGAGAACTCCGCCTATCTGTCGGTGGTCCTGATCTCCCGCGTCGTGACCCGGATCGGAACGGTCGAGGACATCCATCCAGGGATCATCGAGGACCTGTTCGCTTCCGACCTGGCCTTCCTCCAGGACTTCTACCGCCGGATCAACGCGGAGGGGCACACCCGCGCCGCCGTGTCGTGTCCGTCCTGCAAGGAGGAGTTCGCGGTGGATCTCGCCGGCGGTCGCCTGGGGGAATCGTGACGTACGCGGCCGACCTGCTCTACGAGGAAGTCGCGTACCTCGCCTACCACTTCCACTGGCCGCTGGACGACCTGCTGGACCTGGAACATCCGGAACGACTGAAGTTCGTCGCACAGATCGCTCGCCTCAACGGGCAGTAGCGAGGAGAGCAGGGAGGGCGGGAGATTCATGGGGCTGATGTCCTGGCTGCGCGGCGGTCGTTCCACCGGTGGTGACCCGTCCCCGGGTGATGCGCACGCTTCGCGGCCGGACCGGGTGGACCGTGTCGATGTGAGCCGCCTGGCGCCCGTGCAGCGGTCCGTGACCGGACAGGACCTCGTGATCGACCCCGGTGGGTTCCAGGCGGCGCTCACCACGAGGCAGGACACCGCACTCGGCACACCGCTGGGCCATCTCGTCAGCCCGGACGCACCGGCCGGGCTGCTGCACGGAGTCGCCCTCGCGGCGCCGGGGAGCCCTGCTCCGGCGGTCCAGCGGACCGTCGGCATGCCGCTGCGGCCGCGGACGAAGCCCGCTCCGGTGGCTGTTCAGCGCGCGTACGGCGAGAGCGCTCCGGCCCTGACGACCGCTGCGGGTGCGTCGGCCGAAGCCGGGCTGCCTGTACGGCACTTGGTGGGCGACGAACCGCTCGTGCAGCGATCGGAGGTGGCCGGGCAGACGGATGCCGGACCGGACACGAGCCAGGATTCGCCGGGTGCGGCGGCGGTTCGGCGCACTGCTTCCTCCACCTCGCCGCAGCCCTCTCGACGCACGCCCGGCCTCGGGGCGCCGCTGCCCGGTCTGCCGCCCACCGCTCAACGACAGGCCCACCGGCCGTCGGACGTGCAACCATCAGCGTCCCGGCCGCCGGTGGTGCAGAGAGAGCCCACCTCGGCGGCGTCGGCCGACGATTCCTCCGTTTCGGCGGGCGACGCAATGCCGGTTGCTCCGGAGGCGCACGTGCCGTCCGACGGGACGGAGGCGGCCGTGCCGGTCGCCCCGCTGCTCGGTGATGCCCCCCTGGCCGGTGCGGCCTCCGGGGGAGAGCCGGGCGGGGAGGGCGTGGCCGCCGCGACCCCGGCATCCACTGTCCCCGTCCAGCGCTCCGAAGCCGTCCGCGCCGGGCTCCCGCCCGCACCTCCACCCGCTGCCGGTCCGACCGCGCCTCTTCTCGGGGACCGGCCGCTCTCCCTCCGGTCCGCCACCGATCCAGGGCCTCCGGCCGGCGCGGTCGTGCAACGCACGCCGGAAGACGGCGGGGTGCAGCGGCTGCCGGCACCGCCCGCCGGCCCGCCGCCGAGTCAGCCCTCCGCCGTACCCGTACGGTGGACCGTCCCGGATCCGGGAGCGCCTTCCGGTCCGCCGGCGCCACTCCTCCAGCGTGAGGCGGTGCCTGTACAACGGCACGCGGTCGAGGCGGCGCCCGTGCAACGGCGCGCGGTCGGGGCGGCGCCTGTACAACGGCACGCGCTCGGGGCGCCGCCCGTACCCGCATCGGCGGCTGCCCGTACCGGCGGCCGAACCACCGCATCCCCGACCGCCGCATCCCCGACCGCCGGTTCCGTCGCCGTCGCCGCCGGGGTGGCCCAGCGGATGGCCGACGGGAGTGTCGTCTTCGGGGCCGCGCCCCTGCACGGCACCTCACGGCCGGTCATCCAGCGGGACGCCGAGATCGCCGAGGAGCCACCACCGCTGCCGGAACCCGAGCCGCCTCCCGTGGCGGAACCGGAACCGGGACCCGAGGCGTCAGCCGGTCCCGAGGCCATGCCCGCAGCCGCTGACTCGGATGCCCGCGCGGGAACGGCGGCAGGGCAGGGGTCCCCGCCCGTGACGGACGAGCTGGTCCGGGCGCTCTACGGGCCGCTCAGCCGACTCCTGAAGGCCGATCTCCGGCTCGACCGCGAACGCGCCGGATTCCACATCAACACCCGCCACTGACGATCAGCGCCCTTCACCTCACCGAGGCCCAGAGTCACCGATCGAGAGGCACGTGCCATGGCCACCTCCCCGGACGACGACCCCGCCGTCAGCGTCTGCTTCGTCGTGACGATCGACGACATCGAACTCGGGTCGTTCAACACCTGCGACGGGCTGGGCTGCGAAGTGGTCCTGGAGACCCGGGAGGAGGGCGGCAACAACGGGCATCTGTGGCAGCTGCCCACCCGGCTGAAGTACTCCAACGTCAAGCTGTCCCGGCCGCTCACCCGGGAGACGGAGAAGGTGGCGCGCTGGTTCGCCACGATGACGACCGGCTTCAGCCGCAAGACGGCGCACATCGAGGCGCGCACCGGCGACGGGCGGAAGGTGGCCCAGTGGGGGCTGCTGGAAGTCGTGCCAGTCCGGTGGACCGGCCCCTCGTTCACCCCCGAGTCGCCCAAGGTCGCGATGGAGACGATCGAGATCGCCCACCACGGCTACGTGATGGAGGGCTGAGCGGCATGAGCGGCGCGGGACCCATCGCCTTCAGTGCCGCCGGTACATCCGGGGTGGCGTCCGCGGCGAAGGGCGGCTCGGCCAGGCCCAAGCTGGAGCACGCCTACCTGGAGCTGCGGACGCCGCCGACCGGGGGCGGGCTCACCCCCGGTGGCCCGTGCGGACGGATCGACTTCCAGTTCAATCCCAAGGAGCTGAGCCTGACCAAGGCCGCCTCCTGGAAGCGCACCCCGGCCAAGGGTGCGAAGAGTTCGGGCCCGCCGGAGTACCAGGGATCGCAGCCCAGCAAGCTCACCGTCGAGATGTTCTTCGACGCCAGCGACACCCAGGACACCCGGGTGGTGACCTCCGTGGAACAGCTCTTCGCCTGCTGTGTGCCGACGAGCGAGACCCGGCAGCAGCAGCGGTCGTCACCTCCCTGGGTGGTGTTCCACTGGGGCGGGCTCACCGGGTTCCCCGGGTACGTCAGCCAAGTCGCGGCGAAGTACACCCTGTTCACGACCTCAGGGGTGCCGATCAGGGCTGTCTGCCAGGTCACGATGGAGGAGATCAGCGGGGAGACTCCCGGCCAGAACCCGACCTCCGGCGCGCTGGCCGCCCGGCGCGTGCACCGGGTGGCGGCCGGGGACTCGCTGCCGTCGCTGGCGCACCGGGAGTACGGCGACGCCGGTGCGTGGCGGGTCATCGCGGAGGCCAACCGTATCGACGACCCGTTGCGGCTCGCACCGGGGACACAGCTGCTGCTGCCCGCCCTCGACGAGCTGAGCAGACTCGGCAGTGACTCGGACCGGGGGCGGGGCCGATGACAGGGCAGGGCGTTGCCAGCGCGCTGGTGGTGGAGTTCGACGGCACCCCGCTCCCCGCGAAGTTCGTGAACACCCTCGTCGAGGGCTACGTGGACGATAGCCGTACGCTCCCCGACCTGTTCCTGCTGAGGTTCAGGGACCCCGACCGGGTCCTGCTCCAGCAGACCGGACTGAAGATCGGCAGCGAGGCCCGGCTGCTGGCCCGGGCCGGCGGTGACACGGCACCGAAGCCGCTGCTCGAGGGAGTGGTCACGGCACTTGAGGTGGAACTCGACGAGACCGGCACGTTCACCGTCGTAAGGGGCCTCGACGAGTCGCACCGGCTGCTGCGGGGGCGGCGGGTCGCCAGCTACCAGAACATGACGCTCGCCGACATCTGCGGTCAGGTCGCCCAGCGCGCCGGACTGAAGCCGGGAACGGTTGATGTCGCCGGACCCGTGATCGAGCACCTGGCCCAGCCCAACGTCACCGACTGGGAGTTTGTGCGCGGGCTCGCCGAGGAGGCCGGGGCGCAGGCGTACGTACGCGACGGGCAACTGCACATCACCCGTCCCGCCGAGGCGAGCGGGGCGCCGGACGGGTCCGCGCGCGCCGACCGCGACCCACTGGTGCTCGAAATGGGCGACAACCTGCTGCGGTGCCGTGCCGGGGTCTCCGCCGCCGAGCAGGTGTCCGAGGTGGAAGTGCGCGGCTGGGACGTCGGGGCGAAGCAGCCGGTGATCGGCAGGGCCCCGGCCGGCACGTCGACGACGCTGGAACTCGGCGTGACGGCGGCCGAGGTGTCTGCCCCCTTCGGCGAGGCACGGTTCGTCGTCACCGACGCGGCGTACGGGGCGCAGACGCAGGTGGACCGTGCGGCGAAGGCGCTGGCGGAGCGGATCGCCGGGTCGTTCGCGGAGCTGGAGGCGGCGATCCGGGGCAACCCGGAGGTCAGGGCGGGCAGCGCGGTGGCGCTGAACGCGGTCGGCGCGCCCTTCGAGGGCCGGTACACCGTCACCTCATCGCGTCACGTCTTCGACGCCGTACGCGGGTACGAGACCTGGATCACCGTGTCCGGGCAGCAGGAACGCTCGCTGTTCGGGCTCGCGGGAGGCGGCGGGCAGGGTCCGGCGGGCCCGCCCGGCCGATGTGCCGGCCTGGTCAGCGGGACGGTGACGGACACCCAGGACCCCGAGGGGTCCGGCCGGGTGAAGGTGCGCTTCCCCTGGCTGTCCGACGAGTACGCCAGTGACTGGGCGCGCACCGCACAGTCCGGCGGTACGGGCGGCGGCGAGGCCTTCATCCCGGAGGTCGGCGACGAAGTGCTGGTCGGCTTCGAGCACGGGCACCTGGACCGGCCGTACGTGCTGGCCGGGCTGTACAACGGGAAGGACCGGCCCGGGGGAGGCGGCGGGGGCGCCCCGGTCCCCGGGGGGACTCCCACGGAAGGCGGCGATCTCGTCGATCCCACCACCGGGGCGGTGAACCGTCGTGCCTTCGCGTCCAAGAGCGGGAACCAGCTCGAACTGCTGGACGCGGCGAACGGCCCGCAGGGAGTCAGGCTCCGCACCGGCGACGGGAAGCTCACCATCGACCTGGACCGGCGGGGCACGGCCGTCGTCATCAACAGCGACGGCAGCGTGACGATCGAGGCCAAGGAGCAGGTCTCCGTCAAGGCGGCCAAGGGCGTCGCGCTGGACGCCGGACGCGGGGCGCTGGAACTGACCGGTGACAGCGTCACGGTGACGTCCCGCAGCGGGGTCGCACTCGACGGCGGGAACGGCAGGGTCGCGCTCTCCACCGGCGGCGCCGTGGAGGTCCAGGGCGGTCAGGTCACGGTCAACGGCACGCAGCGCACGGACGTGAAGAGCGGCGGGTCGGTGGCCGTCAACGCACCGATGATCACGCTCAACTGACCTGCCGCAATCAGGGGAAGAGGAGTACACCGCATGCCGTCAGCCGCAGCCGCACGGGTCACCGACCCCACCGGCCACCCCGGCACGGTCGGGCCGCCCGGAGTGGTGTCGGTGCTGATCGGCGGGAAGCCCGCCGCCACGGTCGGCACCGCCCACCAGTGCGCGTCCCCCCTCGCCCACCCGCCGTCCATGATCGCACCGCCGGGCAGCACCACCGTGCGGATCGGCGGGAGTCCGGCCGCCCGGGTCGGAGATCTGAGCGGCTGCGGTTCGCCGGTCGTGTCGGGCTGCGCCACCGTACTGATCGGAGGCTGAGCCGGGATGGGACAGCAGTTCATCGGAGCCGGCTGGGCGTTCCCGCCCCGTACGGACGCCACCGGGTCCATCGCGCTGGTGCGCGGCGAGCGGGAGCTGGAGGAGTCGATCCGGCTGATCCTCGCGACCTCCCCGGGCGAGCGGCCGATGCGGCCCGAGTTCGGCTGCGCCGTCAACGACTACGTGTTCGCGCCCGCCGACGCGGGAACGGCGGGACAGCTCGCGTACGAGGTGCGGCTGGCGCTGGAGCGCTGGGAGCCCCGGATCGACGTCGCCGAGGTCACCGTGCGGTTCGACGAGGCGGACAACGGGGTCCTATACATCGACATCGGCTACGCGGTGCGCGGCTCCAACGACCCCCGCAACCTCGTCTTCCCGTTCTACGTGATCCCGCAGCACGCGCAGGAGCCGACGACCCACGACGACGAGGAGGCCGGCGCGTGACGCTGCCCAGTCCCCATCTGGACGACCGCCGCTTCCAGGGCCTGGTGGACGAGGCCAAGCGCCTCGTCCAGCAGCGTTGCCCGGAGTGGACCGACCACAACGTGTCCGACCCCGGCGTCACCCTCATCGAGGCGTTCGCCACCATGGTCGACCAGCTCGTCTACCGCGTGAACCGGGTGCCGGAGAAGAGCTATCTCACCTTCCTCGACCTGATCGGGGTCCAGCTCCACCCGCCCACGGCCGCGCACACCGACGTGACGTTCCGGCTCTCCGCGCCCCGGCCCGACCCGGTCGTCGTGCGGGCCGGGACCGAGGTCGCCACCGTGCGTACGGAGACGGAGGAAGCCGTCGTCTTCACGACCGCCGAGCAGCTGACGATCACGCCCTGCGCCTTCGCCCACCTCGCCACCTGGCCGGTGTCGGGGGAGGCGGCGGACCGCACGGACGAGCTGGCGATCGGCCGGGACGTGACGTGTTTCGGGGCGACTCCGGCGCCCGGCGACTGCCTCTATGTCGGTCTGTCGGCCGCGGTGCCCGCCGGAGTCGTCGTCCTGCGCCTCGACTGCAAGGTCGAGGGCGTCGGCGTCGATCCGCTGCGGCCGCCGCTGGTCTGGGAGGCCTGGGACGGTACCGCCTGGACGGTCTGCGAAATAGAGAAGGACGACACCGGAGGCTTCAACCGCTCCGGCGAACTGATCCTCCACCTGCCGAGGACACACACCCCGGCGGCCGTCGTGCGGCGCACCGGGGGCTGGCTGCGCTGCCGCCTGATCGACGCGCAGGACGGCAGACCGACGTACCTGGCCCCGCCCGTCCTGCGCCGGATCACCGCCTTCACCATCGGCGCGACCGTGGCGGCCGAACATGCCGAGACCGTCGCCGACGAAGTGCTGGGCGCGGCGGAAGGAGTGCCGGGTCAGGCGTTCGAGCTGGCCCGTCCGCCGGTGGTACCCGGCGACTTCGTGGTCGAGGTGGCCGACCCCGGAAGCGGACCCGAACCGGAGTACACCCGGTGGACCCGGGTCGACGACTTCGCGCACTCCGGACCCGAGGACCACCACATCACCCTCGACCCGAACTCGGGCCGCGTGGAGTTCGGACCGGCCGTACGGGAACGGGACGGCTCCGTCCGCCACTACGGCGCGGTCCCTCCGAAGGGCGCCACCGTCCGGGTGCGGTCCTACCGCACGGGCGGCGGGCTGCGCGGGAATGTCGCCAGGTCGACACTGAAGGTCCTGCGCAGCGCGATCCCCTACGTGGCCCGGGTGGAGAACCGCAGGCCGGCCCTCGGCGGTGTCGACGGCGAGAGCGTCGACAGCGCCCGGGTGCGCGGGCCGATGACACTGCGGACCCTGCACCGCGCCGTCGTCCCGCACGACTACGAACTCCTCGCCCGCGACATCGCCCCGGACGCGGCACGCGTGCACTGCATCCGGGCCGGCGAGCCCGGGGACGACGACGGTTCCGCCCACGGGGTGCGGCTGCTCGTCGTTCCGGCCGGCCGGAGCGACGAGCAGGGCAGGATCGAGTTCGACGAGCTCATCCCCCCGGCGCACACCCTTCGCCTCATCGCCGGGCATCTGGAGGCCCGCCGCCCGATCGGGGCCCGTCTCGTCGTCGAGCCGCCGTTCTACCAGGGCGTGACCGTCGTCGCCTCGGTGCAGGCCGAACGCGGAGCGGTCGCGGAGCGCGTACGGGAGGCCGCGCTGGCCGCGCTGTACGGGTACTTCAACGCGCTGTCCGGCGGGCCGAACGGACAGGGCTGGCCGTTCGGGCGCCCGGTCCAGTCGGGCGAGGCGTTCGCCGTGCTCCAGCGGGTGCCCGGGGTGGACCTCGTGGAGGACGTGCGGCTCTACCGCGCCGATCCGGTCACCGGCGAACGCACCGACGCCACGGCCAAGATCCCGCTGGACCGGCACGCGCTGGTCTTCAGCTACGAGCACCAGCTCCGGGTGAGGGGAGCCTAGACAGATGCGTACCGGCGTCACCGGACTTTCCACCCCGCACCCCCTGATCGACCAACTGCCCGCCGTCTACCTGGAACAGGACTTCCTCCGGCGCTTCCTCGCCGCGCTCGACGAGGTGCTCGCACCCGTCCTGCTCACCATCGACAACCTGCCCGCCCACCTCGACCCCCGCAGCGCCCCGGAGGACTTCCTGGCCTGGCTGGCCCAGTGGGTGGCGGTGGAGCCGCACGACGACAGTCCGGTCGAGCGGCGGCGGGAGACGGTACGGGGGGCGGTCGCCCGGCATGCCCGGCGCGGCACGGCGGGCGGGCTGGCCGACGCGGTGCGGCTGGAGACGGGCGCTGAGGCGGAGATCACCGAGAGCGGCGGAACGGCCTGGTCGACCGTGTCGCAGACCGCTCTGCCGGGCCGGGCGCGCCCCTGGGTGACGATCCGGGTCGGAGAACGTCCGGGCCGCCCTGTCGACCGGGTGCGGCTGGAGGAGCTCATCGGGACCGAGATCCCGGCCCATGTGGGGTACACGCTGGAGATCCTGCCTGCGGCCGGGGACGTGGGGGGCGGTGCGCAGTGATCTGCGATACGTGTGGTCATCGGAATGCGGCGGGGCGCGAGTTCTGCGCTGGCTGCGAGGCGTTCCTGGCGTGGGAGCCGGAGGCGGCGGGCGAGGCAGAACCGGGACCGCGGGCGGCGGGACAGCCGGAGCCCGTGGCGCCCGCCCCCGACCGGGAGCCTGTTCCGCCCCTCGTCCCGCCCGCCGTGCCGGCGCCCGGTCCCGTACGCATACCCACCGCGCCGCCCACCGCACCGGCTTCCCCTCCGCAGCCGGCGGCGGCAGCGGCGGCTCCCCGGCGGCCAGGAGACGCTCCGGACGGGCCGGCCCCCGGCCCCGATGCCTGGGCGCCCGGCCCGGAAGCAGGCGCCCCCGCACTGCCGGGACCGGTGGCGGGTGCTGCGCTGGTGTGCCCCAACTGCCGTGCGGAGAACCCGCCGGAACGCACACTCTGCGTCCGGTGCGCTCTGCTTCTCGACCCGGGGCCGCCCCCCGCCCTGCGCCCGGCGTGGTGGCGCCGGATTTTCCGGCGGAGGCCGGGGAAGGCCCGGGCCGCGGGTACCCGGCCACGGCGCGGGCGGCGCAGACCGAGGTTCGCGCTGCCGGTCGTGCTGCTCCTGCTGGTGGTCGGGATCTGGTTCGCGCTGCCGCACCTGTCCGGTCTGCTCGGCTTCGCCAAGGAGGAGACCGGGGCCCCGGAGGCGGTGGTGCCGTCCGCGTTCCGGAGCTCCAGCTCCGCTCCGGGACATCCGGTGGCTGCGGCCTTCGACGGCTTCAACAACCGGTACTGGGCACCGCGGGAGAGCGGTGACGGAGTCGGCGAGTACTTGGACTGCTCGTTCACTCAGCCGGTCCGGCTGCTGAAGATGGTGGTGTTCTCAGGGACTTCGGCGCGGAAGGACGAGTTCCTCACGCAGGCCAGGCCCGCGCGGATCACCGTGGTCATGACCTCGAAGGGCGGCAAGGAGAGCAGGCGGACGATCCGGCTGGCCGACGAGCCGGGCCAGCAGACGTTCGACGTACGGGGGTCGGACGCGGTCGCCGTGCGGCTCACGGTCGACTCCGCGTACGGCACGGGCAAGGGGCGCCGGGTGGCCGTCGCCGAGGTCGAGTTCTTCGGACACCGGTCCTGACAGGCCCTGTTGTCTGCTCGATGGCCGGGGGATCCGGTGCCGTCGGTTCGGGCCGGACCATCAGCGGCAGGTGCTGAGCGGGGGTGGGGGACTGCGCCGAGCCGCAGCGCCTCCTTGTTCACCGGCGCGGTCACCAGGGCGCGTACGTCGCCGCCCCGAGCCAATTCGATGCCGCGGCGGACGTACTGGAAGGACGCCGCGCCCGCAGGGGCGTCGAGGAGCCCCATGGCAGGTCCGCGGGCAGATCGCTCGCGGCGAGGACGTCCACGGTGCCGGGCGCAGTCACGGACCGGTGCCGGTGAAGCTGTCCGCACGGGCGAGGACGTGGTCGTCGCCGATGACGACGACGGGTACGTTGCGCCGCGGGTCGGCACACGCCTTGAGAGTGATCTCGGGGCCGATGCCGCAGGGGTCGCCCATGGTGAGGGCGATCGGGGTCACGCGTGGTCTCCTCGGTCGGGGGCGGGCCCGCCGGCGGGGTGCCGGACCAGATGACACAGCCGCGGGAGCATCCCGTCGTCGCCGAACCCGTCCGCCTTGACCAGGACGGGGAGGGAGGGCAGGCCGAGCGGGGTTCCGCGGGCGACGCAGGGCTCGGGCTCGTCGAGCAGGTCGATCCCGTCGATGCCGAGGGCCTGGAGCACGGTGAGGCCGTCTCTCCGCCGGTGACGACGAGTGCGTCGACGAGACGCTCCTCGGACGGTGTCCGTACTGCTGCAGCCAGGGAACGGGCGAGCGCTCGCGCGGGTTGCGGTGCGTGACGTTCCTCGGGTGTCCGCACAGTGAGGACCGGAGCCGCCAGGGCGCGCATCGCTTGCACCGCCGCCGCTGGATCGTCGCCGACGGTGATCCCCTGGACGTCCGACCGGACGCGGAGCGCTGCCGGCTGCCGCCGGGTCGCCGGGTTCGCGCTGCCGACGGCGACGAGCGGCCGCCGGGTGCGGGAGCGGAACCTGGCCGCGGTGGTCCGGGACGCGCTCGACCGGATCGATGCCGCTGCCCGGCTTCGCCGGCTGACGTCCTGGCTGCGGAGCCGTACGGATGAGCTCGACACCGGTCATGACCGGGCGCATCTGCCGCAGGACCCCGCCCAGGAGTGAGGAGTGTCCGTCGCACACGGCCGCGCGAGGTCTCAGAAGGGTCCGGCCCCGCCGGTGTCGCGGTGACCGGGACGCGTGAGGCGCGCCTCGCTTGCGGCCGCGCGGCGGGCGCGGCAGGGTTCCGGGGTGTGGCCACTCTCCTGATCGTGCATCACACGCCCTCGCCCAACTGCCAGGCGCTGTTCGAAGCCGCCGTGTCCGGTGCGACGACCGACGAGATCGAGGGCGTCCGGGTCGAGCGGCGCGCGGCACTCGCCGCGACGGCCTCCGACGTGCTGGCCGCTGACGGCATCCTGCTCGGCACACCGGCGAACCTCGGGTACATGTCCGGCGCCCTCAAGCACTTCTTCGACCAGGTCTACTATCCCTGCCTCGACGAGACACGTGGCCGCCCCTTCGGGTACTACGTGCACGGCGGGAACGACGTCACCGGGGCCGTGCGGGCCATCGAGTCGATCACGACAGGCCTCGGATGGCGCCGCGCGACCGACGCCGTGACGGTCACGGGAGAACCCGCCAAGGCCGACATCGAGGCCTGCTGGGAGCTGGGGGCGACCCTGGCCGCCGGCCTGGCCGACTGACCCGCCGGCCTTACCCCTCGTGGCGGGCGCGACGGCCCTCTGCCGCCTCCTGGCGGGCCGGGCTGCCCCCGCCCGGCCTTCTGCACCCCCTGGCGGGGCTTCTGCACCCCCTGGCGGGGCCCGACGGCTCCGCCAGGTACACCCGCTTGCCGGTCCAGGGGTTGCCGCTAATGTCGATATGTGGGCCAAAAGTGCGTTTTCGTTTCCGCGCTCTCCCGGTGGAGGGACGGCGCCGTACGAGAAGGAGCCTCCCATGACCAGCACATTGCGGAGCGCGATAGCTCTGGCCGGAGCGGCAGCCCTGTCACTGGGCGCGGTGGCGACCAGCGGTGCGGCGCAGCCGGGAGCGGGCCGTCAGGCCGACGAGGTCAAGATCGGGCTGCTGCTGCCCGAGAGCAAGACCACGCGATACGAGAAGTTCGACCGGCCGTACATCGAGGACAAGATCAAGGAACTGGCACCCGGCGCCCAGATCGACTACTACAACGCCGCAGAGAGCGCGACCACCCAGCAGCAGCAGGTGAACACCGCCCTCGCCAAGGGCGACCAGGTGCTCATCCTGGACGCCGTGGACGCCAAGTCGATCCAGTCCTCCGTGCAGAAGGCACGGGACGCGGGCGTGAAGGTCGTGGCGTACGACCGGCTAGCGCAGGGCCCCGTCGATGCCTACGTCTCGTACGACAACCGCAAGGTCGGCGAGCTGCAGGGCAAGGCCCTGCTGGAAGCGCTGGGTGACAAGGCCGACAGTGGCGAAATCGTCATGCACAACGGTTCGCCGACCGACCCGAACGCCGCCGAGTTCAAGGCCGGCGCCCACTCCGTCCTCGACGGCAAGGTGAAGATCGGCAAGGAGTACGACACCCCGAACTGGGACCCGAACAACGCCAACCAGCAGATGGCCGGCGCCATCAGCGCACTCGGCAAGGACAAGATCGTCGGCGTGTACTCGGCGAACGACGGCCTGGCCGCCGGCATCGCCACCGCCCTCAAGGCGTCCGGCATCAACGTGCCCCTGACCGGTCAGGACGCCCAGCTCGACGCGATCCAGCGGATCCTCGCGGGAACACAGACCATCACCGTCGAGAAGCCGTACAAGCCGGAGGCGGACACCGCGGCAGCGATAGCGGTCGACCTCGCGCAGGGCAAGGACATCCCCAAGTCCCTCACGCCGGAGACCGTCACCAGTGGCAGCGGCGAGAAGGTCCCGGCCAAGCTGCTGACACCGGTCGTGGTCGACAAGGACAACATCAAGGACACCGTCGTCAAGGACGGCCTGTACTCCGTCGAGGAGATCTGTACCCCGAACTACGCCGACGCCTGTGAGAAGGCCGGTCTCCAGTAGCTCTGTGTCCAGGACTACTCCGGACGATCGCCGGCGTGCGGTCGTCCGGCGGGGGACGAGACCGTCAGCCCGTACGGACGGGCAGCGGAGGAGGCGGTTCCTTTGCCGCAAGAACCTGTGCTCACTCTGCGGGGGATCTCCAAACGCTTCGGCGCCGTCCAGGCGTTGTCGGGATTCGACCTGGAGGTCCATCCCGGCGAGGTGGTCGCGCTCGTCGGCGACAACGGCGCCGGTAAGTCGACCGCGGTCAAGGCGATCGCGGGAGTCAACCCGCCCGACGAGGGCGTCATCGAATGGCAGGGCCGCACGGTCGCCATCGGCCGCCCGCACGACGCCCAGAACCTGGGCATCGCGACGGTCTACCAGGACCTCGCCCTGTGCGACAACCTCGACGTGGTCGGCAATCTCTTCCTCGGCCGCGAACTACGCCGCTTCGGCGTGCTCGACGAGGTCCGCATGGACCAGCGTTCGCGCGAACTGCTCGACACGCTGTCCATCCGCATCCCGAGCGTCCGCATCCCCGTCGCCTCGCTCTCCGGTGGACAGCGTCAGACGGTGGCGATAGCCCGTTCCCTGATCGGCGATCCCAAGGTCGTCATCCTGGACGAGCCCACCGCGGCCCTCGGCGTGGAGCAGACGGCCGAGGTCCTGGACCTGGTCGAGAGACTCCGTGACCGCGGCCTCGGGACCATCCTGGTCAGCCACAACATGGTGGACGTGATGGCGGTCGCGGACCGGATCGCCGTGATGCGCCTCGGACGCAACAACGGATTCTTCGACCGGCGCTCCACCACCACCGAGGAGATCATCTCCGCCATCACCGGGGCCTCCGACAGTGCGGTCACCCGGCGCCAGGCCCGCAAGCGGGAGGAGGAGCGATGACCCGGGATCCCGCCCGCGACGCCGACGACGCCGCCCAGGAACCGGCGCGCGATGCCATGCCCGCCGTCGACGCCCGCCTGCTCGTCCGCGACGAGGGCATCCGAGGGTACGTCGGAGAGTTCTGGCGCAAGACGCGCAGCGGGGAGCTGGGCTCCCTGCCCGTCGTCATCGCCGTGATCATCATCTGGACCGTGTTCGGCAGTCTGAACAGCACGTTCCTCTCGGCACAGAACCTCTCCGACCTCAGCCAGCAGATCGTCGGCACCGGCATGATCGCCGTCGGCATCGTCTTCGTCCTGCTCCTCGGCGAGATCGACCTGTCCGTCGGATCTGTCAGCGGTCTGTGCGCTGCGATCTTCGCCGTACTCAACGTCCTGAACGGCATGAACGAATGGCTGGCGCTTCTCGTTGCGGTGCTGGGTGGAGCGGCCGTGGGGCTCATCCAGGGTTTCTTCTTCGCGAAAGTGGGCGTGCCGGCTTTCGTCGTCACCCTGGCAGGCAACCTCGCCTGGAACGGGCTGATGCTCCAGATACTCGGATCCAGCGGCACGGTCAACATCCCCGCCGACAGCATCGTCGCCGAGATCTACTCGACCATCTACCACAGCCCGGCCGCCGCCTACGTGGCCGCGGCCGTCGGGGTCGGACTCTTCCTCGTGGCCTCCCTCCTGGACGCCGCACGGCGCAGAGCGGCCCGAGTGCCGTCCCGGCCGGTCGCCGAGATCGTGTTGCGTACAGTCGTCATCGCCGCCATCGCCTTCGTCACCGCGTACATCCTCAACCAGTACCAGGGCCTCCCGCTCGCCCTCCTGATCTTTCTGATCGTGCTGGTGGTACTGGACTTCGTGCTCCGCCGCACCACGTACGGCCGGAAGGTCTTCGCGGTCGGCGGCAACTCCGAGGGGGCGCGACGCGCGGGCATCAGCGTGCCGGTCGTCCGGATGACCGTCTTCTCGATCGCCGGCGCCATGGCGGCCGTCGGAGGCCTCTTCCTCGCCGGGCAGATCCAGTCGGCGAGCCAGACCTCGGGCGGCGGCAATCTGCTGATGAACGTCATCGCCGCCGCCGTCATCGGCGGGACCAGCCTGTTCGGCGGGCGCGGTTCCGTCTGGTCGGCCCTGCTCGGCGCCCTGGTGATCGGATCCATCCAATCCGGGATGAACATCATGGGTGTGAGCAACGCCGTCCAGTTCATGATCACGGGATCGGTCCTGCTGGCAGCCGTGGTCGTCGACTCGCTGTCCCGCAGGAGCCAGAAGGCCGCGGGGCGCGCATGATCCCGTACGCGGCCGGGCCCGGGGTCACGGACGTCGCCGCCCCTCCGGTCAGCCCTCGGCGCCGGCGGGGCGCCCGTCGTCCAACGTGACGTCCTCGGCACGGAGGTGATCGGCCAGAGCCTCGGAGATCCTGGTGAGGGCGTCGATCCGGCCGGCGTCCAACGGTTCGATCAGCAACTGCCGGATGTGCGCTGCGCGCCGCGGATAGGCCTCGGTGATGGCGTCCCGCCCTTCAGGCGTGAGGGCGATCATGGCGCCTCGGGAGGAGTCGGGGCATCGCTCGCGGGTGAGCAGGCCGCGGCCGACCATCCGGGTCAGATGGTGATGCAGCCGGCTCTTCTCGAACTGGGTGACTCCGCTCAGCTCGAACGGCCTCAACTGCGCGTCCGGCGCCCGGACCAGCGCGCTCAGGATGGCGAAATCGGGTTCGGAAAGCCCGGTTTCCTGCTGGAGCCGCCGTGCCATCCGGGGCCAGAACAGCACCTGCATCTCGAAGAACGCGTTCCACACGCGGTCTTCGTCTTCGTCGAGCCAGTCCGAGGTGCCGCTCATGCTTGCGCTCCTGCCGGGGACGAGGAAGGGGTTGACACGTCATCCCCAGCACAGCATTCCTTGTTCGCGCACGTCAATTCGCCTCCGGCGAGGCGCCTCCCGTCCTGCCGATCCGGGGATCGAGCACCGTGTAGAGGAGATCCACCAGAAGATTGACGGTGGCGAACGCCGCGGCGCCGAGCAGCACCAGGCCCTGCACGAGGGGCAGGTCCTGTCGGCTGACCGCGGTCGCGATCAGCCGGCCGACTCCGTCGCGTGAGAACACCGTCTCGACGACGACGGAGCCGGACAGCATCCCGCCGACGAGGAGACCGGCCATCGTGAGCGCGGGCAGTACGGCGTTGCGCAGGGCGTGCCGTACGTGAACGGCAGACCTCCGCACGCCCTTGGCGCGGGCCGTGTCGATATAGCTCCGGCGCAGCTCCGACTGCAGGCTCCTGCTGAGCAGTTGGGCGATGAGGGCCGTCGCGGGCAGGGCCAGGGTGAGGGAGGGAAGCACCAGGGCGGCGCAGCCGTCGTTTCCGAAGGCCGGGAAGAGGTGCCGGCGGAAGGAGAACTGCTGCAGGAGCAGCAGGCCCACCCAGAATGAGGGCAGTGCGATGCCCAGCGGTGGCGCGGTCAGCAGCATCTGCTGAAGGCGGCGCGAACGCACCAGTGAGGCGGTGAGGGCGAGCCCGGTCCCGGCCGTGAGGCCCGGACACGAAGGCCGTCCGACCGGTATGAGCGGGGTCGGGCCGGGCACCGGAGCGCCCGGCCCCGCCGTGAGTCCGTGCGGGCGCGCCGCAGCCGGCTTCAGCCCCTTGACGCGGTCATCCGCGAACGGAGGCCAGGGCGCCCGACCAGGACTCGACCTGGTCCAGCACTCGGGCCAGCTCCTCCGCACGGGTCCCGGACGGTGAGAAGGCGGGTAATCGGGGAAGTCCACCGAGGCGGGCAGCGGCAGCTGCGCCTGGACGGTCGCGATCCTGAGTTCGGCGGCGATCTGGCGCAGGTGCTCCACCGCGCGCACCCCGCCGGCCGCGCCGATGCTCACGAACCCCGCCGCCTTGTCGTTCCACTCGCCGTAGATGAAGTCCAGGGCGTTCTTGAGCGCGGCCGGGGCGCTGTGGTTGTACTCGGGGGTGACGAAGACGAACCCGTCGAACTCGGCGACCCTCGCCGCCCATCGCCGGGTGTGCGGGTGTTCGTAGGTTCCGTACTGCGGAGGGAGGGACTCGTCGTAGGCCGGCAGGTCGAAGTCCGCGATGTCGACCAGTTCGTAGGTCGCACCGGGCCGTTCGGATGCGGTCTTGTGTACCCATTCGGCCACGTCACGGGTGACGCGACCCGGGCGAACACTTCCCACGACGACCGCGATCTTGGGCATGGCCGTTCTCCTCATCGGTGAGTTGATGTGTCACCTCGAAGCATGGGGGCCCTTGGGTGACACGTCAACTCGCCTTTGGTAGCTGGTGGTTGTCAGGCCGCGCGATGTGTACGTGACACGTCATGACCGCGGGGTCCGGGGGTGGGTGTCCGGGCATCCGCCGTGCTCCGGACGAGGCGGTCGCGTCCCAGGTCGCGCGGGGTTCCCTCGGGCCTGCGCCGGCCGATGGGCCGCTGCGGAAGCGCGCGGCGCGGGCCCGGCGGGCAGCCCGCTGAAGTTCACGCAGCGGCAATGATCCGATCTGTGTCCGCCGCATGAACTCTCCGTCCGGATGTGAGGGGTGACGGCTGGACGGAACAGGCGGCGCAGCCGCGTTGTTGCCGCTCGCAGCAAGGCGAGTACGGCCATGATCCGCCGGGCATTGCGCGGCGAGCCCGTCGCGCGTAGCGTTCCGGGCAGGTCATGAGTGTCAGCCTCAAGCCCTGGCTTGCTGACCGGCAACCCTCCTGCGCGGCGGGGTGCTCCAGGTGACGACCAGGCGGGGCCCGTCCGGGTTCCGCAAGCGCGAGGCCTCCGGGCCCGCCGAGCCGGAAGAGCGGAGGCGACGGTCATGCCATCGGTGACCTGCCCGCTCGTCAGGGTGCTCGCCCCCCGACGCCGCGTCCACCTCTACTCACGGCCCCACATCGACCTCCAGCGCGTGGCCGCCGCGCTCTGTTGTTCCTGACCCGTACCCGCGACGCCGAACCTCCCGACGAGGCCCGGCGATCACCCACGGTCGATCAGGAAGGCACCCTGTCGTGTCCGCACCGTCATCCCCGCACCCTCCCCTGTCCGCCCCCCTGCACCTCGCCGTCGCGCTCAACGGCGCGGGCTGGCACCCGGCCGCGTGGCGCGAGCCGGAGGCCCGGCCCGGGGAGCTGCTCACCGCCGCGTACTGGTCCGACACCGTCCAGGAGGCGGAACGCGGCCTGCTCGACTTCGTGACGATCGAGGACGCGCTCGGGCTCCAGTCCTCGAAGTTCACGGGACCCGACGACCGCACCGACCAGGAGCGAGGGCGCCTCGACGCGGTACTCATCGCCGCTCGCGTCGCCCCGCTGACCCGGCATATCGGGCTCGTCCCCACCGTGGTCGCCACGCACACGGAGCCGTTCCACATTTCCAAGGCGATCGCCACGCTCGACTACGTGAGCACCGGCCGCGCCGGCCTGCGTATCCAGGTATCGGCGCGGCAGCACGAAGCCGCCCACTTCGGCCGCCGCACGTTCCCGCCCTTCGGCGTCGAGGACCTGGACACCCCGGCCGTCCGCGACCTGACCGCCGAACTCTTCGAGGAGGCCGCCGACTACGTCGAGGCGGTGCGCCGTCTCTGGGACAGCTGGGAGGACGGCGCGGAGATACGCGACGTCGCCACCGGCCGCTTCATCGACCGCGAGAAGCTGCACTACATCGACTTCGAGGGACGGCACTTCAGCGTCAAGGGCCCCTCGATCACGCCCCGGCCCCCGCAGGGACAGCCGGTCGTCAGCGCCCTGGCGCACCAAAGCGTTCCCTTCCAACTGGTGGCCCGTTCCACGGACATACGATACATCACCCCGCACGACACCGGCCGGGCCCGCACCATCATCGAAGAGATCCGCGCCGAACGGGCCGCTGCGGGGCGCGCGGCGGAACCCCTCCACATCTTCGGGGACCTCGTCGTCCTCCTCGACGACGATCCCGGAGCCGCAGCGGCCCGCCTGGACCGTCTCGACGGCCTCGCGGGACATCCGTACACCAGCGACGCGAAGGTCTTCGCCGGTACACCCTCGCAACTGGCGGACCTGCTCCTGGAATTTCAGCGGGCCGGGCTCACCGGATTCCGGCTGCGGCCCGCAGTGATCGGCCACGACCTCCCGGCGATTACCCGCGAGCTGGTACCCGAACTGCAGCGCCGAGGCGCCTTCCGGACCGCCTATGAGGCCGACACCCTGCGCGGGCTGCTCGGACTCGCCCGCCCCGCCAACCGCTACGCCGCAGTCTGAGCCGGAGGGACCACCGAAATGAGTATCAGCAACGGCGCCGGCACCAGCACCGGCAAGCCGCTCAAGCAGATCCATCTCGCCGCCCACTTCCCGGGCGTCAACAACACCACGGTATGGAGCGATCCCGCGGCAGGCAGCCACGTCGAGTTCAGCTCGTTCGCGCACTTCGCGCGTACCGCCGAACGCGCCAAGTTCGACTTCCTGTTCCTCGCCGAGGGGCTCCGGCTCCGCGAACAGGGCGGGCAGATATACGACTTGGACGTCGTCGGGCGCCCCGACACCTTCACCGTACTGTCCGCCCTGGCGGCCGTCACCGAACACCTGGGCCTCACCGGCACGATCAACTCCACGTTCAACGAGCCCTATGAGGTGGCCCGCCAGTTCGCCAGCCTCGATCACCTCTCGGGCGGGCGCGCGGCGTGGAACGTCGTCACCTCGTGGGACGCCTTCACGGGCGAGAACTTCCGCCGCGGCGGATTCCTGCCGCAGGAGGAGCGGTACTCCCGGGCCAAGGAGTTCCTCGCCACGGCCAACGAGCTGTTCGACTCATGGCACGGCGACGAGATCGTCGCCGATCAGGGGGCCGGCACCTTCCTCCGGGACGCCCGGGCCGGATCCTTCTCGCACAAGGGACAGCACTTCGACATCGAGGGGCAGTTCAACGTCCCGCGCAGCCCGCAGGGCCGCCCGGTGATCTTCCAGGCCGGTGACTCCGACGAGGGACGCGAGTTCGCGGCGGAGGGCGCCGACGCGATCTTCAGCCGCTACAGCACCCTCAAGGAGGGACAGGCGTTCTACACGGACGTGAAGGGCCGGCTCGCCCGCCACGGCCGCACCCGTGATCAGCTGCTCATCCTGCCCGCCGCGACCTTCGTCCTCGGAGATTCGGACGCCGAGGCACAGGAACTGGCCCGCGAGGTACGCCGGCAGCAGGTCAGCGGCGCCACCGCGATCAAGCACCTCGAGTTCGTCTGGAACCGCGACCTGTCCTCGTACGACCCCGAAGGGCCGCTTCCCGACATCGACCCGGACCTCGGCGAACACACCATCGCCCGCGGCCGCGCCCAGGTACGCATGTACCGCGATCCGCTGGCCATCGCCCGGGAGTGGCGGGAGCTCGCGGCCGCGAAGAACTGGTCGATCCGTGACCTCGTCATCGAGACCGGCAACCGTCAGGCCTTCGTCGGCTCACCGGCCACGGTCGCGTCGACCATCAACGACTTCGTCCAGGCCGACGCCGCCGACGGCTTCATCCTCGTCCCGCACATCACACCCGGCGGGCTGGACGTCTTCGCCGACACCGTGGTCCCGCTCCTTCAGGAGCGCGGTGTGTTCCGTACGGAGTACGAGGGCACGACACTGCGCGACCATCTCGGCCTGGCTCACCCGGACGACGGCGCGGCAGAGCCGGTGGCGTCATGAAGTTCCTGGCCATCACTCTCATCATCCACGCCCCGGACCCGGTGACCGGCGTGCAGAAGCCGACCACCGAACGCTTCCGGGAGGTGATCGACAACGCGCTGCTTGCGGAGGAGCTCGGCTTCGACGGCTTCGGTGTCGGCGAACGGCACGAGAGGCCGTTCCTCTCCTCCTCGCCGCCCGTCGTGCTCAGCCATGTCGCCGCGCTCACCTCCCGCATCCGGCTGTTCACCGCCGTCACCACCCTCAGCCTGCTCGACCCGGTGCGCGCCTACGAGGACTACGCCACGCTCGACCATCTGTCCGGCGGGCGGCTCGACCTCATCATCGGCAAGGGCAACGGGACGGCGCAACGCGAGCTGTTCCACGTCACGCCCGAGGACCAGTGGGACCGTAATGCCGAGAGCTACGAGCTGTTCCGCCGGCTCTGGCGCCAGGGCAAGGTCACCGCCTCACCACGCTTCCGACCCGAGCTGACCGAGGCGGAGGTGTGGCCGAGGCCGCTCCAGCGGCCTGTCCGGGTGTGGCACGGCAGCGCCACCAGCCGGGAGTCGGTCGACCTCGCCGCACGCTACGGTGACCCGCTCTTCTCGGCGAACGTCACCCACGCGATCGAGCCGTACGCCGAACTGATCCGTCACTACCGCGAACGGTGGGAGCACCACGGCCACGACCCGGCCCTGGCGGTGGTCGGCGCGGGGACGGCCGGTCACCACACGGCCCGCACCTCGCAGGAGGCCGTCGCGGCCTACCGGCCGGTGTTCGAGGGGCATCTCGCGTTCCAGAAGCAGCTGGGCGTCGATCCGGTGTTCCCGACCCTGGAGGACTTCGTCGAGCGCAGCTCGGCACTGATCGGCAGCCCCCAGCAGGTCATCGAGAAGGTGCACCGCTACCACGAACAGTTCGGACACACGGTCCTGCACCTGCACGCGGACGCAGGCGGCCTCACCGACGCACAGCACCGGGACTCCCTGGAACTCTTCCAGTCCGACGTCGCCCCGGTACTGCGACGAGACATCCCGGACCCGCCGTTCGCCTGGGCCCCGGTCCTTGCCGGGCCCGCTCCAGCGACAGCGACCGTACGGGTGCCCGCATCCGCATCCGTCCCGTCGACCGGCTGAGGAGCGTCGCGACCATGTCTCGCATCCCTCTCGGGGTCCTCGACCTCATACCGATTCCGTCCGGCTCCACGGCCACCGACGCGCTGCGCAACACCATCGACCTGGCACGCCGGACCGAACGGTCCGGCTACGCCCGCTACTGGTTCGCCGAGCACCACCTCAACCCCGGCGTGGCAGGGACCTCGCCCGCCGTCGTGCTTGCCCTGACCGCCTCGGCGACCTCCACGATCAGAATTGGCTCGAGGGCAGTGCAACTGGGCCACCGCACCGCCCTGTCCACCGTCGAGGAGTTCGGCCTCATCGACGCTCTGCACCCCGGTCGGCTCGACCTGGGCCTCGGCCGCTCGGGCGGACGTCCGCCCGACCGCAGGGCCGAACCCGCACCGACCACGATCCCGGTCACCGACGGACGCGCCCCGAACGGGCTGCGGATTCCGGCCCGGTTCTCCTTCGCGCACCTTCTGGGCTCACCCCGGATCGCGCTCCAGCAGAAGCTTCTCCACCAACCAGGCGCACGGGCACAGGACTACGGCGAGCAGATCGACGACATCCTCGCGCTCCTGGGCGGAACGTACCGGTCGGCCGACGGCATCGAGGCACATGCCGTACCCGGCGAAGGCGCCGACGTGCAGGTGTGGATCCTGGGCAGCAGCGGCGGACAGAGCGCGGACGTCGCCGGCCGCAACGGGTTGCGGTTCGCCGCGAACTACCACGTCAGCCCGGCGACCGTGCTGGAGGCGGCCGAGGGCTACCGCGCGGCGTTCCAGCCTTCCGATGTGCTCGACAAGCCGTACATCAGTGTCTCCGCCGATGTCGTCGTCGCCGAGGACGACGCGGCTGCACGCGAACTGGCCGCGGGGTACGGCCCGTGGGTCCGCAGCATCCGGTCGGCCGAAGGCGCCATCGAGTTCCCCACTCCGGAACAGGCCAGAGCCCACCCGTGGACCGACGCGGACCGGGACCTGGTCGCCGACCGCGTCGACACCCAGTTCGTCGGATCACCGGGACGCGTCGCCGACGAGCTCGAACGGCTCCAGGAGGCCACGGGCGCCGACGAGTTGCTGATCACCACCATCACCCATGGGCACGCCGACCGGGTGCGCTCCTACGAACTGCTGGCCGAGGAGTGGCAGCGCCGATGAGGTGAGGGGGCGCGGCGCCGGACGAGGCGCGGGTGGCGGCGGTGAACCGGCCGGCGGGGCGGAGAGGTCGTGCGAAAACACCTGGCGAGCACCGATACCGGCCGCTAGGCTGCCCGCGATGACCACACACACTGCTCTCGGATTGGGGGACCCGTCCGCGCAAGGTGAGTGCTGATGCTCACTGAGAACGCGAACAGGGATCCCTTCCTCACCTTCTGGCTGCGCGTACGCGAGTTCGCCGTGCCGCCCTCCATGATCGAGACCGCGACCGCCCGCCGCCGCGCCGGTGACTGGGCCGGGGCATGCGCCGCTGCGGGCATCGACGTCGATTTCCAGCTCCGCACCCTGGCGCGCACACACGGCCGGGAACTCGCCACCCGGGTACGGGCCGACCTGCGCCATCTGGTGCCGGACCTCCTGCGCTGGCACCTGCCGAGGATCGCCCCGCACGGGCTGCTGCGCCCTGGGCTGACGATCGCTCTGGCACGGTACGAAGCAGGGGAGCCGGACGACCGCAACCCCCTGCATCTCGTGGTCCGGACCCCGCCCGCCCGGGCCGACGCCGGCCAGCGGATGAGCCTCGCGCTGTGGGAGGGATCCCGCTCCGACGCGAGCGCCCGCCGTCACCCGCATCCCCGTCCCAGCCGGCGCTTCCGCCTCGACCTGCACCGCCACCTGTGGGATGCCCGCACCACGGGCGAACTGCGCATCCGGTCCGGGGCCGACCGCCCTCCGGCCGACGTCGTGGACCCTGCCTCGGCAGCCCTGATTCCGCCGGGCCGGCGTTGCGCCACCGGCCGATGGGCGGCCGAAGCGGCCCTGCTCCTGGACGCCGAGACCCGGTCCACCGGCACGTTCGTCGTGCGGCTCGGGGGCCGGCACCGGCTGCTCCTCGAACTGGACGCGCACGGCGACGCAACCGGGCAGCCGGCCCTGCGGATCGCGCAGGCGTCCCGGGACACCGCCGGATCCGTGCTGCCGGTCCTGCCCGACGCGGCGACCTGGGCGCTGCCCGACCTGGAGCTGATCCGCAGCGGGGCATTCGCGGCCGACCGGCTGCACCCCTTGGTCGTCCGGGCACTGATTCCGGATCACGTGCCGGTGCGGCCCGCACCGGCTCCCGACCGGGCCGGGCAGCCGCGCCTCGTGGAGTGCCGCGGAGCACGGCACCGGATCGGGCTGGTCGACGGGGTGCTGGCCCCGCTCGACCACGACCCGGCCGAGCTCCGCCGCGAGGAACTCCTGGCCGCCCTGACCGGGACGCCGATGCCCTGCCTCCAGGCCGTCGACGAGGCCCACCGTCGTCCCGACTGCCTCACCGGTGTCCGGGAACGCCTGGACCACGGCGACATCGAAGGTGCGCTGGCCGTCGTCGAAGGGCTGCTGGGCCCCGGAGCCGTCTTGCGCAGCGGCCCGCTGCGGGACGAGCTGGAAACCGCGGCGCGGCGGCGCATCGACTACGGACTGTTCCGGGCGGACCTCGCCGGATCCGGTCCTCGCCACCCCCTCCCGGAGCACCGGCGCTCCCGGGGCCGCCACCCGTACCGGCGTCCGCGCCTCGCCACCGTCCGCTGATCCGGGACCTTCATCCGCGCCTCCGGCGCTGTTCCCATCCGTACCGAGACCCCTCAGGTGATCACCCATGCCCACACGCACCTTGTCCGCGCCCACCGGAGCCCACCACGACCCCGCTCCCGCATCCCAACTGGACGTCGCGGACGAGCTGATGTCCCTCCTGCGCGACACCACCACCGAACCGCGCCCCGACATCCAGCTGGAGGCCCTCACCCTGGCCGTCGCCGCCGACCTGCCCGTCCTCCTGTGGGGCGAGCCGGGGATCGGCAAGAGCGCCGCCCTCACCCAGCTCGCCGAGTCCCTGGATCTCCCGCTGACCACGGTGATCGCCAGCGTGCACGAGCCTTCCGACTTCTCGGGGCTGCCCATCGTCGGCGACGATCCCGCGGAACAGGGCGTCCCGATGGCGCCTCCGGACTGGGCGGTGCGCCTGGTGCGGGCAGGCCGTGGGCTGTTGTTCCTCGACGAACTGTCGACAGCCCCGCCCGCCGTCCAGGCCGCTCTGCTCCGTCTCGTACTGGAGCGACGGATCGGCGCGCTCCAGCTCCCGCCCGGTGTGCGGATCGTGGCAGCCGCCAATCCCCGCTCGTCGGCGGCCGACGGATGGGAGCTCAGCCCGCCCCTCGCCAATCGGTTCGTGCACCTCCAATGGGTCCACGACCACGAGGTCGTGGTGCGCGGACTGGGTGGGACGTGGCCGCGGGCCACCCTGCCGCAGCTCGCCCCCGAACGGTTCCCGCAGGCGGTGGACTTCGCCCGCCGCGCGGTGTGCGGGCTGCTGTCCGCGCGCCCCGCGCTCGTGCACCGGCTGCCCAGCGGGGAGACGCGCCGGGGCGGGGCCTGGCCCTCCCCGCGGAGCTGGGAGATGACGCTGCGTCTGATCGCGTTCGCGACTGCGGCCGACGCCTCGCGCGATGTGCTGTCACTGCTCGTCAGGGGTGCGGTGGGGGACGGGCCGGGGCTGGAGTTGCTGGCGAGCCTGGACCGGATGGACCTGCCGGACCCGGAGGACCTGCTCGCCGACCCGGCAGGCGCCGAGCTGCCGGAGCGGGGGGATCTGCGCCAGGCCGTACTCGACGGCGTGGTGGCGGCGGTCCGCCGGGCTCCGGAGAGGTCCCGCTGGGATGCGGCCTGGGCCCTGCTCGTCCGGGCGCTGGAGACGGGGGCCCCGGACCTGGTCGTCGTCCCCGCCACGACACTCGCCGCGCTGCGACAGCAGGACTGGGACGTGCCGGAGTCGATCGAGGCCCTCGCGGGAACCGTGTCGCTCTCCCGGCGCGCGGAGCAGGCGGCGGCCCGCGCCGCGGTCGCGACCAAGGCCCGCCGGTGACCCCGGGCGAAACGGGGGCCCTGGACCTCGACAAGCTCTACGCCGCCCGGTTGCAGGCGGCCCGGGCCCGCCCCTACCTGGCGACCGCGCTGTTCGCCCTGCACCTCGTGGAGTCGCGGCGGGTCCCGACCATGGCGGTCGACCGGCACTGGCGGTGCTACGCCTCGCCCGGCTTCGTGGACCGGACACCGGTGGAGGAACTCGCCGGTGTATGGGTCCACGAGGTGTCGCACCTCCTGCGCGACCACCACGGGCGCAGCGACCGGTTCGTACGCGAGCACGGGCCGGCCGGTCCGGCGGAGCGGCTGCGGATGAACATCGCCGCCGACTGCGAGATCAACGACGACGTGTTCGGCGACGGCCTCGTGCGGCCCGCGGGGGCGGTGGAGCCCCGGCATCTGGAACTGCCCGAGGGTGAACTGATGGAGGACTACCTGCGGCAGTTCCGGCTCGGGGCGCGTACACAGCACCTGGCCTGGCTGGACTGCGGCAGCGGCGCCGACGGGCTGGAACGGGAGTGGGACCTGGGGCCGGACGGCGCCCACGGACTCAGCGCTCAGGAGCGGGACGCGGTGCGCTTCCGGGTGGCCCAGGGCATCGTCGGACGGCCGGGGAACGCCTCGAAGGGGTGGAAACGGTGGGCGCAGGAGGCGTTCCACCCGCCCCAGCCATGGCGGCAGTTGCTGGGAGCCGCGGTCCGGTCGGCGGTGTCGGGGCAGGGGGCCGGCGAGGACTACACGTACGGCCGCCCGGCCCGGCGATCCGCCGGCGTGCCCGGTGTCGTGCTGCCGAGCCTGCGGCGCAGGCCGCCGCGCGTCGCGGTGGTCGTCGACACCTCGGGTTCGGTCAGCGACGCCGAACTGGGCAGTGCGCTGCTGGAGGTCGCCGCCATCTCCCGGGCCGTGGGCGGCCGGCGGGACCTGGTCACCGTCCTGGCGTGCGACGCGGCGACCCGGGTCGTCCACCCGCTGTGCCGTGCCGAGGGCATCGCGCTGGTCGGCGGTGGCGGTACGGACCTGCGCTCGGGCTTCGCCAGGGCGCTCCGGTCGCAGCCCCGGCCCGATGTCATCGTGGCCCTCACCGACGGGCAGACCCCCTGGCCCCGCACGCCGCCGCCGTGCCGGACGGTGGTGGGTCTGTTCGACCGGCCGCACGCGCGGCGGTGGGACGAGGATTCCGGGTACGTTCCGGACGAACCGCCCGCATGGGCACGCACGGTGGTCATCGGGGCCGCCGCGTCGTGAACCGTACGGAGTCCTGGGCTACGCCGGCGCTCCGCCCGCGCCGGGCGCCCCCGCCCGCAGCCCGTCCATCACCAGGTCGAACAGGCGGGCGGCCCTCGGCTGCCAGTCGCTCTGCGGGTCGAGCTGCCAGAGACCGGCGATGGCGAGGAGGAAGTCGTCAGGGGTCACGCCCGGGCGGATGGTGCCCGCCTCGTCGTTCGCGTGCAGCAGGAGCGTGATGCCGCGGGTCACCGGACTGTGGCCGAGCTGTGCCAGGCTGCCGCACGGGCCGGCGGTCGCGCGCAGGGCGACGGCCAGACCGGCCTTGGCCATGGCGTACTGCGCCAGCCGGTCCATCCACTCCCGCAGCGCCCGGTCGGGGGCGCGGGTCGCGAGCAGATGGGCCGCGGTGTCCGCGACCTGCTGCATCTCGTAGCGGTAGACCTCCAGGACGAGCGCCTCGCGGTTCGGGAAGTTGCGGTAGAACGTCCCCTGCCCGACGCCGGCCTTCTTCGCGATCGCGCTCACCGGGGCGTCGGCCGACCGTGTCAGTTCCACGAGGGCGACGGCCAGGATGCGCTCGCGGTTGCGTTGCGCGTCCGGACGCTGGGGCGTGCACTTCTCCTCGTCCACGTCTCCTCCTTCCGGACACACGGCCGTGACGGCCTTGCTAAGCGGACAGCTGTCCGCTTGTCCGTCGAACTAGCGGACAGCTGTCCGCTTAGCAAGGCCGTCACGGCCGTGTGTCCGGAAGGAG
>NZ_JAELVH010000530.1 GCF_019399235.1 Streptomyces poriferorum
GGCCCTTGGTGAAGCCCCGGATGCCGGCCTTGGCGGCCGCGTAGGCGACCGAGCCGGGGCCGCCGCCGTTGTGCGCGGCCAGCGACGACATCGTGATGACGCGGCCGGCGGACGACTCCTTCAGATGCGGCAGCGCCGCCCGCACCGTACGGAACGTCGAGGTCAGGTTGGTGTCGATGACCCGGTCGAAGTGGTCGTCGGACATCTCGGCGATGGTTGCCCGCCCGATCAGATGACCGGCGTTGCAGACCAGGACGTCCAGCCCGCCGAGGAATCCGGTGGCCTCCTCGACCAGGCGGTCCACCTCGGCCGTCACCGTCGCGTCGGCCTGGAACGCCTTGGCCTTACGTCCGAGCGCCTCGATCGCGGAGACCGTCTTCGCGGCCTCGTCGGCGGAGGAGTGGTAATGGACCGCGACATCGGCGCCGGCCTCGGCCAGGGCGACGGCGATGGCGCGGCCGATGCCGTGGCCTGCCCCGGTCACCAGCGCGCGGGAACCTTGGAGATCAGCAGACATGGGGGTAACCCTTTCGATAACCGGCCCTTGAGGACCGGGACCGGTCACTTGAGACCGGCGGTGGCGAAGCCCTGCACGAAGTAGCGCTGGCCGATCAGGAAGAGAATGACCATGGGCAGGGTGGCGAGCGTGGTGCCCGCCATCAGGAAGTGCCACTGGGGGCCGTTCTCCGTCTTGAAGACGGAGAGCCCCACCTGGATGACCCGCAGACTGTCCGTCCGGGTCACCAGCAGCGGCCACAGGAAGTTGTTCCAGGACGATTCGAAGGTCAGCAGCGTCACCGTGATGAGCGCGGGCTTGACCTGCGGCGTCATGATCCGGGCGTAGATCCGGAACTCGCCCAGACCGTCCAGCCTGGCCGCCTCCTCCAGTTCCACCGGAAGATCCAGGTAGAACTGCCGGAAGAGGAAGACGGCGAACGGAGTGACCGCACCGGGCACGATGAGCGCCCACCAGGTGTCGAGCCAGCCGCTGCCGCCCTGGCCGAAGAGGTCGTTCCCGCCGGCCAGCGGCATGAAGCGGACGATCAGGAACTCGGGCAGCACCTTGGTGTACGTCGGGATCATCAGGGCCGCGATGAAGAGGTAGAAGATGACCTCGCTGCCCCGGAATCTGATCCGGGCCAGCGCGTACCCCGCCATCGAGGCGAACACCAGGTTGAGCAGGGTGTGGCTGGTCGCGATGATGAAGCTGTTGCGTGCGTACGTGGCGAAGGGCGCGGCCGTCAGCGCCTCGCTGTAGTTGCTGAAGTCCCAGTGTTCCGGCAGCAGTCCGGCGTCCTGCGACGCGATCTCCACCGGAGTCTTGAGAGAGGTCAGCACCATCCAGACGAACGGCACCACCATCAGCAGGGAGATCACGGACAGCGTCACGTAGAGCGCGATCCGGCCGACGGTGAGCGGCTTCCGCTGCGCCACCGGGCGGGATGTGTGCCCGACCCCGGGCTTGTGCAGCTCAGTTGTGGCCACGGGTACCTCCCATAATCCGCCGGTTGACCAGGGTGAAGCCCATCAGCAGGACGAACAGCACCAGGGACTGGGCGCTGGCGTAGCCGACGCGGAACTCCCGGAAGGCGGACTTGTAGATCTCGTACGTCATCATCGTGGTGCTGTTGGCCGGCCCACCCTCGGTGAGGATGTAGATCTGGTCGAACGCCTGGAACGCGGTGATCATCGAGGTGATGAGTACGAAGAACGTCGCGGGCTTCAGCAGCGGCAGAGTGATCGAGAAGAACTGCCGGGCCTTGGACGCGCCGTCCACCGACGCCGCTTCGTACAGTTCCCTCGGCAGGGACTGGAGCGCGGCCAGGTAGATGAGCATCTTCATGCCGATGCCCTGCCAGACCCCGACCAGGATCACCGAGGGCAACGCCCAGGTGGTCGACGAGAGCCAGGCCGGACCGTCGATCCCGACAAACGAGAGCAGGGCGTTGAGCAGCCCGTTGTTCGGGTTGTAGATCCACAGCCAGACCAGTGCGATCGCCACCGTGGCGGTGACCTGCGGCAGGAAGATCGCGGTACGGAAGATGCCGCGCGCCTTCAGACCCGTGTGCAGGGCGAGCGCCAGCAGCAGCCCCAGCATCATGCCGAACGGCACGGTGAAGAAGGTGTAGATGACGGTGTTGACGATGGACTTGACGGTGTTGACGATGGACTTGCGGAACACCGCGTCGTCCAGCATCTCCTTGAAGTTGTCCAGGCCCACGAACTGCGGCGGCGTCAGCACGTCGTACTTCGTGAAGGCCAGGAAGACCGAGGCGACGACCGGCAGGCCGATCCAGAGGGCGGCATGCAGCAGGGCGGGGGCCACCATCAGCATGCCGGCCCGTTGCCGGCGGCGGCCCGGACCCGTCGGGGTCCTGCCGGCCCGCTGCTTGGCGGGCCGGGTGTTACCGGGCAGGGAAGGCGGCCGCGCGGGCCGTGCCTTCAGTACGGATACAGCTCCCACAGTGGCGCCTCACATCCGGCCGATGGCGGCCTCGGCGAGACGGCCGAGTTCCGCGATGGCGTCCTTCGCGGACTGACCGCCCACGATCGCCGGCTCCAGCGTCGGCTTGATCTTCTCGCGGATCTCCATCCAGGCCGCGGTGCCGCCCTCGGAGCAGGCAGCGCCCATGTTCTGGAGGGAGAGATCGACGAACTTGTTCTCCTTGACGTAGCTGGAGTCGCTCAGGTCCTTCAGCCCGGGCACCGAGCCGCGCTGCTTGGCCGCGCCCAGGATCGATTCCGGGGTCGCGAGGTACTCGACCAGCGCACGGGCCGCCGCGGGGTGCTTGGAGCTTGCCGACTGCGTGACGAGGGTGCCGCCCTGGAGCATCGCCGGCTTGCGGTTGGCCAGCACGAACGCGCCGAGTGTGTCGTCCTTCAGCAGTTCCGGGTTCTGTTCGCGGACCTGCTCCCACAGGGCGCTGGTCGTCATCATCATCGACGCCCTGCCCGTCTGGACGTTCGTCGGTGCGCCGGGGTCCGTCTTCTTGGCGTAGTTGGCGGAGCCGTCCTTGATCAGGTCCTTGAAGAACTCCAGCGCCTCGACTCCCCGGCTGTCGGTGAACAGCACCTTCTTGCCGTCGGCGCTGAACAGCTGACCGCCGTTGGCGAACAGGAAGGTCTCCCAGCACTGGCGCAGATCGATCGAGAACGGGTCGAATCCGATCCGGCCGTCCTTCGTCAGCTGCTTCGCCACGGCCCGCAGTTCTGCCCAGTTGGCGGGGGTCTTCTTGATCCCCGCCTCGGCGAAGTGGTCCTTGCGGTAGACGACGATGCGGGTGTCGAGGACTACCGGCAGCGCGTACAGCTTGCCGTCGTAGCGCGACGGTTCCAGCACCCGCTTCTCGTAGTCGTGCGCGGTGGCGAACTTCTCGGGCAGCGGGGCGATCGCCTTCTTGGCCGCGAACGGCGGGATCCAGCCGACCCCCATCATCAGGACGTCGGGCAGCAGGCCGCCGGCCATCCCCGTGGTGATCTTCTCGTTGAGGTGCGCGTACGTGGTGTAGTCCACGTTCACCTTGACGTCCGGATACTTCTTCCGGAAGCCGCCGAGGATCTCCTTCTCCAACAGCGTCTTGCCGTTGGCGTTCTCGTAGATCGGGGTGAGCAGCGTGATCTCGCCCTCGGCGGGACCGTCGGCCGAGCCGGCCGCCGTGGAGCCGGTGCCGCAGCCCGAGAGTGCGGCCGCAGCCGTACCTGCGCCGATGGCGGCGAGCAGCGACCGTCGTTTGAGTTCCATTGGGCACCCCTTTTGAGGTGGAGGCAGTGGATCGATCCAGCGATGGCATCCCAGCCATGGCTGGGAAGTGCTGGTAAATCGATGCACTGAGACTAAGAACGCTCCGAGAGGCGCGTCAACAGCTGATGCACAACAATTTTCCGGGAAGTTAACGGGTGTACCGGTGAAGAGAGTTCAGTAAATCGGTACACTAGTGTGGCTGAACACGTTCCGAACCGGAGGTGGCATGAGCGGGGTAACGATCCATCAGGTCGCGGAGGCTGCGGGTGTCTCCGCCAGCACCGTGTCGAACGTCCTCAACGGACGTACGGACCGTATGCAGGCGGCGACCCTGGCCCGCGTGGAGCAGGTGATCGAGCAGCTCAGCTACCGGCCCAACCGCGCGGCCCGCATGCTGCGCACCGGCCGGATCAAGGTCATCGGCCTGATCGTGCCGTCCGTCGCCAACCCCTTCTGGGGGGCGCTCGCCCGGGAGCTGGAGGCCATCGCGCTGGCCGAGAGGGGGGCCTTCGACCGCACCGCCCAGGCGGGTGATCCGCCGTCGCTGGCCTCCATCAGCGTCGACAACGCGATGGGCGCCGAGCTCGCCACCCGTCATCTGCTGGAACTGGGACACCGCCGACTGGCGTTCGTCTCCGGCTCGGTCAACAGTGTCAACCGCCGCGAGCGGCTGCGCGGCTTCCGCGCCGCCCTGGAGTCGGCGGGCCTCGACCCGGCCGACGCGATCGTGTGGCCCGGCGCCGACACCGCGGAGTTCGGCGACAAGGACGCCGCCGAACTGGGACGCAAGGCCGCCCGCGAACTCCTCTGCGGCCCACGTCCGCCCACCGCCTTCGTCGCCATCAACGACATG
>NZ_JAELVH010000531.1 GCF_019399235.1 Streptomyces poriferorum
GCGGGAGGGTGCCCGGGGCCGCGGTCACGAGGTCACCGCCGCGTCGGCGAGGAGCGCTCCGAGACGTTCGAGGTCTGCGCCCGCGCCGCCCAGGGTGGTGGAGATCTGCTTGCCCCACAGGAAGTGCCGGTGCACCGGGTAGTCGGTGTCGACGCCGATGCCTCCGTGCACGTGCTGGATCCGGTGCACGGTGTTCAGACCCCCTTCGGTGGCCCACCACTTGGCGACCAGCGCGGCCCGGTCGGCGCCGGCCGCGTCGAAGGGTTCCGCCAGTGCGTCGACGGCCTGCCAGAGGGTGACCCGCATCGCCTCGATGTCGATGTAGCAGTCCGCCAGCTGGTGCTGAACGGCCTGGAACGTGGCGAGCGGGCGGCCGAACTGCTCCCGCTCGCGCAGGTGCCCGGCCGCGTGGCCCAGCGCTCCTTCGGCCACGCCGGTCTGGACGGCGGCCAGCGCGATGGAGGCGATCCGCACGAGGTGCGCGGCGGCCCCGTCACCCGGCGTGCCGACGAGCTCCGCCGGGGCGTCGTGCAGCGTGAGGTGGGCGCTCATGTCGTGACTGGTGGTCTCCGCGGACTCCCAGCTCACGCCCCGGGCGTCCGAGGCGACGAGGAAGACGCCCGGCCCGGCCCCCGCCGAAGCGGTCACCAGGACGTGGCGCGCACCGGCGGGAGCGGGGACCACGGCCTTGACCCCGGTCAGGCGCCACCCCGGTCCGTCGGCGACCGCGGCCGTGCGGGGCGTCAGGGGCTCAACGGCACCGAACTCCTCCAGGGCGACGGTCAGCCGGCCGGTGCCGTTCATGAGGTCCGGCAGCAGCCGCGACCGCTGCGTCCCGGTGCCGTACGCCGCGACGGTGAGCGCGCCGGTCAGCGCGGGCCACAGCGGCAACGGGGCCACGCACCGGCCCTGTTCCTCCAGGAGGACGCAGAGCCCGGCCGTCCCGAGGCCGGATCCGCCGTCCTGTCCGGGCAGGACCGCGGCGAGCAGCCCGGCCGTGACGAGGTCCGCCCACAGCGGTTCGTCGACGCGGCCGGCCGAGGTCTCCACCTCGCGCAGCCGCTCGGGCGTGACGCGGTCGGCGAAGATCTCGCGGGCCAGGTCACGTACCGCTTCGAGCTCTTCTCCCAGGGAGAAATCCATCAGGGCGCCTCCGTCGGGGCGGGCCGGAACACCGGCAGGGTCAGATCGGGGTCGGCGTCGAGCCAGTCGAGGACGACGGGCATGCCGATGGTGACCTCGTCGGGGGCGATGCCGGTCAGGTTGGTGACGAGCCGGGTGCCTTCGGCGAGTTCGACGACGGCGACGAGGTACGGCGAGTCGAACGCGGGGTGCCGCGGATGGTGGTTCACGACGAAGCTGTAGACGTGACCGCGCCCGCCGGCCTCGACGGTGTCCCACTCCAGGGAGCCGCACCCGGGGCAGCACGGCCCCGGAGGGTGACGCGGTACGGAGCAGGCGGTGCAGCGCTGGATGAGCAGCCGGTGCTGCCGCGCGCCCTCGAAGAAGAAGGCGTTGTCCCGGTTGACGGCGGGGCGCGGACGCAGGGCGGGGGCCGCTGTCTCAGCGGAGGGCGCTGCCTCAGCGGGGG
>NZ_JAELVH010000532.1 GCF_019399235.1 Streptomyces poriferorum
GTACCGGAGCCCCGGCCCCCGCCAGAGCGCCCCGCCCCGGGAAACCGCTGCTACTCGCCCGACTCCGCCGCCAACACAGACCGCTCCAGCTTCTCCAGCAGCCCCGCCAACTGCGCGCACTCCGCCGGCGACAACCCCGCCAGCATCCGCCGCTCATTGTCCAGATGCTCCGAGAACAACTCGTCGATCACCGACAGACCCTCGTCCGTCAGCCGCGAGTGCACCACCCGGCGGTCCTGCGGATCCCGCTCCCGCCGGATCAGCCCGTCCTTCTCCAGACGGTCTATCCGCAACGTCACCCCCGCCGAACTGATCAGCCCCGAATCGGCCAGCTCACCCGCCGTACGCCGGAACGGCGCCCCCGCCCGCCGCAGCGCCGTCAGCACATCGAAACCGGCCATCGACAGGCCCTTGCGCTCCACCGGCCGCGAGATCGCCGCGCTGTAGCGCAGAAACGCCCGGTGCAGCCGGCCGAACACCTCCAGCGGCGCCGTATCCAGCTCGGGCCGCTCCCGCCGCCAGTCCGCGACGATCGACGCCACCGCGTCCTGGTCCTTCGCCATCCCGCACCCCTCCGCACACGTACACGTCATCAAGAATCTTAGCCCTCAAAGGCTCCGGGCGGGCCTCGTCAGCCCTGCGAGAACCCACCTGCACACCGCCCGCCGCATACGGCAGCATGGCCCCCATGTCCGTACTGATGCGCGATGAAGCGCAGGCCCGAGCCCATTTCCTCGACGTACAGCGGTACACGATCGACCTCGATCTGACCGCGGGGGAGGAGACCTTCGACTCCCGTACCGTCATCCAGTTCACCGCCCTCGCCGCCGGTGACACCTTCGTCGAGGTCAAGCCCGCCACCTTGCGCTCCATCAGCCTCGACGGACACGCACTGGACCCCGCGGACCTCGACGAGAACCGCTTCCCCCTCACCGCCCTCACCGCCGGCCCCCACGAACTGCGCATCGACGCCGCCATGCGCTACTCCCGCACCGGCGAAGGCATGCACCGCTTCACCGACCCCACCGACAACGAGACGTACGTCTACACCCAGCTCTTCCTCGAAGACGTCCAGCGCGTCTTCGCCGCGTTCGACCAGCCCGACCTCAAATCCGTCTTCGTCCTCACCGTCACCGCCCCCGAAGGCTGGACCGTCCTCGGCAACAGCATCGCCGAACACACCGGCGACGGCCGCTGGACCCTCGCCCCCACCCCGCCCCTCTCCACCTACCTCGTCGCCGTCGCCGCAGGCCCCTTCCACTCCATCACCACCGAACACGCCGGACTGCCCTTCGGCATCCACTGCCGCCGCTCGCTGGCCCCCCACCTCGACGCCGACGCCGACGAGATCCTCGACATCACCCGCGCCTGCTTCGACCGGTTCCAGGAGAAGTTCGACGAGCCCTACCCGTTCGACTCCTACGACCAGGCCTTCGTCCCCGAATTCAACGCGGGCGCCATGGAGAACCCCGGCCTCGTCACCTTCCGCGACGAATTCATCTACCGTTCCGCCGTCACCGACACCGAACGCCAGACCCGCGGCATGGTCATCGCCCACGAAATGGCCCACATGTGGTTCGGCGACCT
>NZ_JAELVH010000533.1 GCF_019399235.1 Streptomyces poriferorum
GGCCTGGGGCGCGGCCGGGGCGTGGGCCTGCGGTACGACCGGGGCGTGGGCCAGGGCCTCGGGCCCGGGGACGTACCCCATCGAGGGCCCCGGTCCGGTGGTGGCGAAGGACGCGCCCCGCTCCAGCCGGTCGAGCCTGGCCTGGAGGGAACGCTCGTCGTCGAAGGCCGCGGGCAGCAGCACCCGGGCGCAGATCAGCTCGACCTGAAGCCGGGGCGAGGTCGCGCCCCGCATCTCCGTGAGTCCCTCGTTGACCAGGTCGGCCGCGCGGCTGAGCTCGGCGGCGCCGAAGACGGACGCCTGGGCCTGCATCCGCTCGACGACGTCTGCCGGTGCGTCGATGAGGCCCTTCTCCCCGGCGTCCGGCACGGCGGCCAGGATCACCAGGTCGCGCAACCGCTCCAGGAGGTCGGCGACGAACCGGCGCGGGTCGTTGCCGCCCTCGATCACCCGGTCCACGACCTCGAAGGCGGCGGCACCGTCGCCCGCGGCGAAGGCGTCCACGATCGAGTCGAGCAGGGAACCGTCCGTATAACCGAGCAGGGACGTCGCCATGGCGTACGTCACACCGTCGTCGGCGGCACCGGCCAGCAGCTGGTCCATGACCGACATGGAGTCACGCACGGATCCGGCACCGGCCCGCACGACGAGCGGGAGCACCCCGTCCTCGACGTAGCTGTTCTCCTTGCCGCATACCTCGGCGAGGTACTCGCGCAGCGTCCCGGGCGGCACGAGCCGGAACGGGTAGTGATGGGTGCGCGACCGGATGGTGCCGATGACCTTCTCGGGCTCGGTGGTCGCGAAGATGAACTTGAGGTGCTCCGGCGGCTCCTCGACCACCTTCAGCAGGGCGTTGAACCCCGCCGAGGTGACCATGTGCGCCTCGTCGATGATGTAGATCTTGTAACGACTCGAAGCGGGCCCGAAGAACGCCTTCTCCCGTAGATCACGGGCATCGTCCACACCACCGTGCGAGGCGGCGTCGATCTCGATCACATCGATCGATCCCGGCCCGTTGCGCGCGAGGTCCTGGCAGGACTGGCACTCCCCGCAGGGCGTGGGCGTGGGCCCCTGCTCACAGTTCAGACAGCGCGCGAGGATGCGCGCGCTGGTCGTCTTGCCGCAGCCTCGCGGACCACTGAACAGGTACGCGTGATTGACCCGGTTGTTCCGCAGGGCCTGCTGCAGCGGGTCAGTGACATGCTCCTGACCGATGACTTCGGCGAACGACTCGGGGCGGTAGCGGCGGTACAGCGCAAGGGACGACACACATACGAGGTTATCGGGGCGGACTGACAACCGGCCCCGGACCGGGCACTCCGCCGGCTGCGGGAAACGTCACCACAGAGATTCCGGACGCCCGGAGCCCTTGCCACGACCGGAAGTCCTTGCCACAAGCGGGGCCGGACAACGCAAGGGCCCCCCACGCACCCGCCAGAGCCAACTTACCCTTGCTGCCTTCCGGCCCTGGGGGAGTTCAGTCAGATAGCGCCACGTGAGGGGCTGACGCCCACCTTAGCCGATCCCCACCCCCGCAAGTCCACCTCCCCCA
>NZ_JAELVH010000534.1 GCF_019399235.1 Streptomyces poriferorum
CCGGGATGGACTCCAGCCGCGTCAGCGCGTGGTACGCGGCGAGTCCATCCCGGGTCTGCACGTCGCTCTCCGGGAAGTACACGCCGAACCGCATGGGGATCAATACGGCCTGGAGGGCCACGGAGAGCTGGAGCAGGGACAGGGAGCCGTTCGCGCCCTCCCGGGCCAGGACGTACAGCGAGCCGCCGCCGCCCACCAGGCCGACGGCCGCGAGTCCCACGAAGGGCCAGAACAGGAGCCGTCGCCGTCCTTCCCACAAGGGGTCCAGATAGCCACGGGCCTGAGCGGTGTGGCGCTCGCGCAGCCAGGGGAGCAGCCCGAGCATCCGGGCCTCCTTCGCCAGTGCCGGCCCGCCGGCGGTGCGGCGCAGGTAGTTGAGCTTCCTCCGCTCCCCCGCGAGCCCGATCCGCAGGGCGCCGAAGCGGTCCAGTGAGCCGCGCTGCCCGAACCTGATCACCAGGGCCGTGACGGCGACCAGGGCTCCCGGCCCCGGACCGAGTACCAGCGCGACCATCACCGAGGCACCGGTCAGCTGGGCGTAGCGGGCGATCAGGGCCAGAGCCCCGGCGGCGGCGTCGCCCGGTGTGGGGGACACCCGCTCGAACCCGCCCCGGGCGTCGGACAGGATGTCGAGGACGTCCTGTCGCTCCAGTTCGGCGACCGGCAGGCCGGTCAGCGCGCACCGCATGAGGCGGGCGATGCACGCGCCGTCCACCTGCCGGGTGACCAGTTCGCCCAGCGCCGACTGGAAGGGTGCCAGCAGCTGCTGGACGACGAACGCGCAGACCGCGAGCAGGGGCGCCAGTCCCAGCACCGCCCATCCCGAACCACCGGAAGACGAAAGGGCGTCAGGGACACGGGAGATGAGCCGGCTCGTCCAGGCGATGAAGACGACCGGCAGCAGTCCGACGGTGATGTGCAGGGCGATGGTCGCCGTCAGCAGCGCGGGGTGCGTGTGGCGCAGGAGCCTGCCGACGGAGCGCCAGCGGTCGGCGCGTCGCCCGAACCATCCGGGCTCCGTGACGTGGTGTGCGGGTCGCACTCGAAATCCTCTTCGGGTAGTGCGATGGAGGTCCCGCACCATTGCGGGCCGTGGGAGGCGCGCGAGCGGCGGCATGGGGGCCCGGTGCGGGTTGTCCGCCGGCCACACGCTGCGCCTCGCTCCGATCCGCGCCACCCGCAGTTTGGACTAGACCTTTCAAGGCGTCAAGGAATCCCCGGCACACGGGACTGCGGACGTTCACCCGATGGTCATCAATTGTTCAACTCCCTTATTTGGTCTAGACGTTTCGCGAATCAGGTTGCTAACGTCCCGATTCCGAGCAGGGCCGTGCAGTGACGCCCGGCCCCCGCTCGTCTTCCAGCTGACGCCTGCGGGGGTGGCGTGCGGCGGCCTCGTGCCCACATCTTGGCCGACGGCCGCAGCCGCCTTCCCGAGCGAACTCTCGTGTGACCTCGCGCCCTAATCGGGCTGCGGACATCCGTTGAGCGCCGGCCCCGAACCCCTTGCCGCCCCGCGCCGGCCGCCCTCGACGACCCCGGCCCGGGC
>NZ_JAELVH010000535.1 GCF_019399235.1 Streptomyces poriferorum
CCCCCGTTATGTTTTTCGCGGTCCTGCAATGGGGCCGCTGGCCTCCGGGCCCGGTATGACTGTGTCCCCTCTGTCGAACAGATGACCTGGGGGGTGGTGTCGCCGGGTCCGTGGGGTGCCGTCGGAGACGCTGATGAGAGACCCGGCCACCGCCCGGTCCGGCGCAATGCCGGGCAGTACGCGGGCGGCAGGTCTGCATAACGTGGATGCGCGAGCACGGTGCCATTGCCGAGGCCGGCAGGAGCAACCACCTGGGAAGGGTGCGATGTTAGACACCGATGGCGTGGGCGTCTTCCTCGGGATGGACGTCGGCAAGTCCGCCCATCATGGCCACGGCCTGACTCCGGCGGGCAAGAAGATCTTCGACAAGCCGATGCCCAACAGCGAACCGAAACTGCGGGCCGCCTTCGACAAGCTCAAGGCCAAGTTCGGCACCGTGCTGGTGATCGTCGACCAGCCCGCATCGATCGGGGCTCTGCCGCTGACCGTTGCCCGGGACGCGGGCTGCGAGGTCGCCTACCTGCCCGGACTTGCCATGCGGCGGATCGCCGATCTGTATCCGGGCGAGGCGAAAACGGATGCGAAGGACGCGGCGGTGATTGCGGACGCGGCCCGGACGATGCCGCACATCCTGCGTTCGCTGGAGCTGACCGACGAGATCACCGCCGAGCTCACGGTGCTGACCGGCTTCGACCAGGACCTCGCCGCCGAGGCCACCCGCACCAGCAACCGGATACGCGGCCTGCTCACCCAGTTCCACCCCAGCCTCGAGCGCGTGCTCGGCCCGCGGCTGGACCACCCCGCCGTCACCTGGCTCCTTGAGCGCCACGGATCCCCGGCCGCTTTGAGGAAAGCCGGCCGCCGCCGGCTCGTCGAGCTGATCCGGCCCAAGGCTCCGCGGATGGCACAGAGGCTGATCGATGACGTCTTCGACGCCCTCGACGAGCAGACCGTCATCGTTCCCGGCACGGGCACCCTCGACATCGTGATCCCGTCCCTGGCCGCCTCGCTCGCAGCCGTCCACGACCAACGCAAGGCACTCGAAGCCCAGATCAGCACCCTGCTGGAGGCCCACCCTCTTCACCAGGTCCTGACCTCGATGCCGGGCGTCGGCGTCAGGACCGCCGCCGTCCTGCTGGTCACCGTCGGCGACGGCACCGGCTTTCCAAGTGCCGCCCACCTCGCCTCCTACGCCGGCCTCGCTCCCACGACGAAATCGTCGGGAACCTCGATCCACGGCGAACACGCACCACGCGGCGGAAACCGGCAGCTCAAACGCGCGATGTTCCTCTCCGCCTTCGCCTGCATGAACGCCGACCCGGCATCACGCGCCTACTACGACCGGCAAAGAGCCCGCGGCAAAACGCACACCCAGGCACTCCTGCGACTCGCCCGCCAACGCATCAGCGTGCTGTTCGCCATGCTCCGAGACGGCACCTTCTACGAATCCAGAACCCCCACCATCACCCTCGCCGCCTGACCACCCCAACCACACGCAAACCAGGCACCACGTCCTTGACGAAGGACATAGAGACACCCCCC
>NZ_JAELVH010000536.1 GCF_019399235.1 Streptomyces poriferorum
GGTGTCGGCGGCGGTGGCCCGGCCGGCCTGGACGACGACACGGTTGGTGCGCACGTCGACGTACCAGACGGGCACGTCCTTGGGAGCCTTGCGCAGCGCCACCCGGTCCAGGGCGGCCTTGGCGGAGTCGAGTTCGGCCAGGCTGTGGTCGACGACGACGGCCCGGGCGCCGGCCTCGGCGATCCGGCCGGTGTCCGTGGCATCGGTCGTGGCGACGGTCAGCTCCGCCGCATCGCCGCTCACCCGGGCACCGGCGAATCCGGTGCCGAGCGAGCGCCGCAGCCCGGCGGCCACGGCGGCCGCACGGGACTCGTTTCCGATCCGTTCCGCCGCCCGGTCGGCGGTGAGTCCCAGGTCGCGCCGCATGGCCTTCAGCAGGCCGGGCGAGAGCTGGTCCGCCGCGGCCGGCGACAGGCGGGGGGAAGGGTCGGCGGACGCGGTGCCGGTCAGCCCGGCCAGCCCGAGCGCGCCGACGGCCACGGTGGCGGTACACGCGGCCAGTGCACGTCTGCGGAGCATGGATCTCTCCACGGAACTCTCCTTGACTTCGGGGGAATTGCCGTCAACGTAGCCGCGTACACGTCACCTCCAGGAGATCCCGTCCACCCCATCGCATCGCGTTATGGGGCAGTTCCGAAGCCGCCCCGACCGGCTGCGATACGGGGACACGCGCGAACGATCTCCCCGTGGGGGCCCGTCACGAGTAGGTTCCCCCCATGCGAATAGGCCAATTGCTGGGCAGCGGACGCGACGCCGACGTATACGAACTGGATGAGGCGTGGGTCCTGCGCCGCTACCGCTACGGACTGGACGCCACCCCCGAACTGCCCGTCATGTCCTACCTCTCGGCCTCGGGCTACCCGGTCCCCCGGCTCGGCCCGCAGCCCCCGTCCGCCGGTCCCGGCGATCTGGTCCTGCAGCGGCTCACCGGTCCGACGATGCTTGAGTCCCTCCTCAGCGGCGGCATCGACGCCGCCGAGGGCTCCGCCCTGCTCGCCCGGCTGCTCGCCGAACTGCACACCGTCCCGGCCCGGCTCTCGCCGGATCCCGAGGACCGGATCCTCCACCTCGACCTGCACCCGGACAACGTGATGCTGACGGCCGACGGCCCGGTGGTGATCGACTGGAGCAACGCCGAGGAGGGCCCGCCGGCCCTGGACCGGGCCATGTCGGCGCTGATCCTCGCCCAGGTGGCGGTCGATCCGGACCACCCGGCGACGGACGGCGGACGCGAACTGCTGACCGCCCTGATGCCTCATCTCATCGCGCACGGCGGCATCCCGGCCCGCCACCTCGCCGACGCGGCGGCCCGCCGGGACGCCAACCCGACGATGAGCCCGGCCGAACGGGACCTGATCGGCGAGGCGGCGGCCCTGGTCACCGCGCTCTCCGGCTGAGGCCCCGTCCGGCCGGGCCGACGCGCAGCACGAGCGAGGCGGGCAACACCGCGAAGACCACGGCCAGGAGCGCACTCACCGCGACGACCGAGCCGATGGCCCCCCAGGGGACGACCACCGCCGAGCGGACGTCGAGCAG
>NZ_JAELVH010000537.1 GCF_019399235.1 Streptomyces poriferorum
GAGCGGGACGCGGTGGTCGAGACCTGGACCGCCACTTCCGAGCTGCCGGCCGGTGACGGCGCTTCGCTGGTGGATGCCTTCGAAGCGCAGGTCGTAGCCGGTGCTGCTGCTGTGTCGTGTGAGGGGGTGTCGCTGTCGTACGGGGAGCTGAACGCGGCGGCGAACCGTCTGGCACGGGTGCTCGTGGACCGGGGGGTGGGTCCGGAGTCGCTGATCGCCGTTGCTCTCCCGCGCTCCACCGAAATGATCGTGACGCTGCTGGGTGTACTGAAGGCGGGTGCGGCATACGTGCCGGTCGACCCGTCCTACCCGGCCGACCGGATCGCCTACCTGCTGGACGACGCGAACCCTGCCCTGGTCATCGCCACATCCCAGGTTGCGAACGACCTGAACGGGGACGGCTGGCTGCTGCTGGATGCCCCGGAGACCGTTGCTGACCTCGCCGGCCGCCCAAGCGGTGACCTGACGCAGGACGAGCGAGTCTCACCGCTGCTGCCCCAGCACCCGGCGTATGTCATCTACACATCCGGGTCGACGGGCCGGCCCAAGGGTGTGGTCGTCGCGCACGAGCAGGTGGTGCGCCTGTTCACGGCCACCGACCCTTGGTTCGGGTTCGGGCCGGAGCAGGTGTGGACGATGTTCCACTCCTACGCCTTCGACTTCTCCGTCTGGGAACTCTGGGGCCCTCTCCTGCACGGCGGGCGTCTTGTTGTCGTTCCGCACACGGTGAGCCGCAGCCCGGAACTGTTCCTGGACCTCCTGGTCCGCGAACGCGTCACTGTCCTCAACCAGACCCCCTCAGCCTTCTACCAGCTCATCCAGGCCGACACCGAAAACCCCGAACTGGGCGACCGCCTGGCCCTGGAGTACGTGGTCTTCGGCGGGGAGGCACTGGATCCGGGCCGGCTGACCGCCTGGTACCACCGCCACCCCCAGGACAGTCCGCGCCTGGTCAACATGTACGGCATCACCGAAACCACCGTCCACGTCACCCACCGCTCCCTCACCCCAGCCACACCGGGCGCCGGGTCCCAGCGGTCCCTGATCGGCGGACCCATCCCCGACCTGCGCCTCTACGTCCTGGACAGCGCCCTCCAGCCCACCGCCCCCGGCGTCCCCGGCGAAATGTACGTCGCAGGCGCGGGCCTGGCCCGCGGCTACCTCAACCGGCCCGCCCTGTCCGCGGAGCGCTTCATCGCCGACCCCTACGGCCCGGCCGGAACGCGGATGTACCGCAGCGGTGACCTCGCCCGCTGGACCCAGGACAGTGAGATCGAATACCTCGGCCGCGCCGATCACCAGGTCAAGATCCGCGGCTTCCGCATCGAACTCGGCGAGATCGAAACCGTCCTCACCACCCTGACCGGCGTCGCCCAGGCAGCTGTCATCGTCCGCGACGACCGCCTCATCGCCTACCTCACCGGCACCCCCGAAATCGCAGCTGTACGTGCCGAACTGAC
>NZ_JAELVH010000538.1 GCF_019399235.1 Streptomyces poriferorum
CCCCCGGCTCGCCGCCCCCGCCCCGCCGGGCGACCATGGAGGAGGGACCGGCCGGGGGCGAGGCGCGGGAGGTATCCGTGGCGCACGACCACACCACCGACGTACTGATCGTCGGCGCCGGTCCGGTCGGGCTGAGCGCGGCCGCCGAGCTCCGCCGGCGCGGGGTGTCGTGCCGCGTCGTCGAGCGGCTGGCGGCCCGGCTTCCGTACGCCAAGGCCGTGGGCATCCAGCCGCGCACGCTGGAGATCTGGGACAGGATGGGCCTCGTGCGGACCGTGCTGGAGGCCGCCGTCCCGATGCGCGGCCAGCTGATCCACGTCAACGGGAGCGAGGTCGCCCGGATCGATCTGGCGCTGCCGCCCGAGGTGCCCTACGGCTTCGCCGCGCTTCCGCAGTACGAGACCGAGCGCATCCTCGAGGAGTACGTGGCGGGCCTGGACACCCGCGTCGAGCGCGGGACCGAGCTCGTGTCGTTCACCCAGGACGCGGACGGGGTCACGGCTCGGCTCACTTCCGGGTCCGGTGGCGACGAGGAGGTCCGCTGCCGGTTCATCGTCGGCTGCGACGGCGCACACAGCACCGTGCGCAAGGGACTGGGGCTGGCGTTCGAGGGCGGGGCGTTCGCCGAGGAGTACATGCTGGCCGACGTCGTGGCCGACTGGGACCTGCCCGGCGGCTACGGGGTGCGCGCGAGCCACACCGCCGACGACGGTTCCACCGATGACCTGCTCGTCTGCATCCCGCTTCCCGGGGCGGGGCGGTACCGGATGTCGATGCTCGTGCCGCCCGGACTCTCCACCCGGCCGGCGGACGCCGGCGAGGTGGCGCACGGGCTGGAAGGCGGACGCGTGCCGGAGCTCGCCGACATCCAGGCCGTCGTCGACCGCCTGGCCCCCCGCCCGGCGTCCCTGTCCGGGATGCGCTGGGCCTCCGTCTTCCGCATCAGCCACCGGATCGTCGACCGGTACGGCGACGGCCGGGTCTTCGTCGCGGGCGACGCCGCCCATATCCATCCGCCCACCGGGGCTCAGGGCATGAACACCGGTATCCAGGACGCCTGCAACCTGGCCTGGAAACTCGCCCTCGTCGTGCGCGGGGAAGCCGGTCCCGCCCTGCTCACCAGCTATGACGCCGAACGCCGCCCGGTCGGCGAGGAGGTCGTCGGCAGGACCGTCCGGCATGCGACCCGGGGCATCGAGAACGACTCCGACGGCATGACGACGCTGATGCTCCGCGAGGCCCAGTTGCTCGTCGGATACCGGAGCAGCCCGGTCGTCGGCGCCCCGTACGGTCCCGCCGACGCGCCGCAACCCGGCGACCGGGCTCCCGACTGCGGGGGCCTGACCACCTCCGTGGCCACCTACCCGCTGCGTCTGCTGGACGTCCTGCGCGGTCGCACCGGGCACGTCCTGATCCTTTACGCGGACAGCTCCGCCGCCCTCGCCGAGGCTACCGCCCCGACGGCCCGACCGGCTTCCTGGTGCGCCCGGACGGCCAGCTCGGTGCCCGTTTTCCGCTCTCCGACACCGCGAGGGCCGTGCCGGATTGCCTGGCGGCCCTGTCCGGTCCCGCACGATGACCCCTCGGCCCACGTACGCGAAAGATCTTCCCGCCGTACGCCTTCCGTTGGCCCTGCCTGGCTACGCTCCAGTCGCCCGGTCCGGCACAGGAGAGGTACGTACGTCATGAGCACCCCGGCCCCTCGCACCCCGACCCGGCAGGCCGTGGCCGCCCCGACGCCGACCCGCAAGGACCGCGGGCGCGACCGGACCGAAGGCCCGTCCCCCGTCCCGCCCCACCGCCCCATCCTCGAGATGCAGTCCAGCTTCGGCAACCGGGCCGCCACCACGGCGGTGCAGCGGGCCAAGGACGCGGCGAAGGGAAAGGCTC
>NZ_JAELVH010000539.1 GCF_019399235.1 Streptomyces poriferorum
GTAGAGGCGCAGGTCGGGGATGGGGCCGCCGATCAGGGACCGCTGGGACCCGGCGCCCGGTGTGGCTGGGGTGAGGGGGCGGTGGGTGACGTGGACGGTGGTTTCGGTGATGCCGTACATGTTGACCAGGCGCGGACTGTCCTGCGGGTGGCGGTGGAACCAGGCGGTCAGCCGGCCCGGATCCAGTGCCTCCCCGCCGAAGACCACGTACTCCAGAGCGAGGCGGTCGCCCAGTTCGGGGATTTCGGTGTCGGCCTGGATGAGCTGGTAGAAGGCTGAGGGGGTCTGGTTGAGGACGGTGACGCGTTCGCGGACCAGGAGGTCCAGGAACAGTTCGGGGCTGCGGCTGACCGTGTGGGGGACGACGACGAGACGCCCGCCATGGAGCAGCGGTCCCCACAGTTCCCAGACGGAGAAGTCGAAGGCGTAGGAGTGGAACATCGTCCACACCTGCTCCGGCCCGAACCCGAACCACTCATGGGTCGAGGTGAACAGGCGCACCACCTGCTCGTGCGCGACAACGACACCCTTGGGCCGGCCCGTAGAACCGGACGTGTAGATGACATACGCGGGGTGCTGGGGCAGGAGCGGTGAGACTCGCTCCTTCTGTGTCAGGTCACCGCTTGAGCGGCCGGCAAGGTCGGAGAGGGTATCGGGAGAGTCCAGCAGCAGCCAGCCGTCGCCGTTCAGGTCGTTCGCAACCTGGGATGTGGCGATGACGAGGGCAGGGTTCGCGTCGTCCAGCAGGTAGGCGATCCGGTCGGCCGGGTAGGACGGGTCGACCGGCACGTATGCCGCACCCGCCTTCAGCACACCCAGCAACGCCACCACCATCTCCGCCGAACGGGGCAGGGCAACGGCGACCAGCGACTCCGGACCCACCCCCCGGTCCGCAAGCACCCGTGCCAGACGGTTCGCCGCCGCGTTCAGCTCCCCGTACGACAGCGACACCCCCTCACACGACACAGCAGCAGCACCGGCAACGACCTGCGCCTCGAAGGCATCCACCAGCGAAGCGCCGTCACCGGCCGGCAGCTCCGAAGTGGCGGTCCAGGTCTCGACCACCGCGTCCCGCTCACCCACGGAGAGAACCGGTACCGCCCCGATGCCGCGTCCCGGCTCCGCGAGCAGCCCCTCCAGCACCCGCACGAACCGCTCGCCCCACACCACAGCTGTGGACCGGTCGAACAGGTCCGCGTTGAACTCCAGCTCGCCCCGCAGACCCGCGGCACCGCCATCGGCACCACGCACCCCGGACAGGTGGAAGACCAGGTCGAACTTCGCCGCACCCGCCGCGGCTTCCTCCACCGCGACGCTGAGCCCGGGCATTCCTGCCGACGCCGCGAGGGCCTCGCGGTTGTCGTCGTTGGCCCAGTTCAGGACGGTCTGGAACAGCGGGTGGCGCGAGGACGAGCGCTCGGGGTTGAGAGCTCTCACCAGTCGTTCGAAGGGAACGTCCTGGTGTGCGAATGCCGCGGGGATCGTCCTGATGCTCCCGGGCCACCTCCTCCACCCGCCGGTGCAGCTCTTGCGAGACCTCGAACTCGACGCTTCCGCCCTGGTAGGAGGGCACGGACGGCCGGGGGCGGTCGGTCGGCAGTTCCAGCTCCGCCGGCAGACCGGCCAATGCGTGCTGCCAGTAGGCGATCTGCCGGGCGGCAGAGCTCTCCGGGTCGTCCTCGGAGCCGAGGACCTCGCGCTGCCACAGGGTGAAGTCGGCGTACTGCACCGGCAGCGGTGCCCAAGCTGTTCCGGCGCCCGCGTGGCGTGCGGTGTATGCCGTCGCGAGGTCGCGGGCCAGCGGGCCGAACGACCATTCGTCGGCGGCGATGTGATGGATCAGCACGAGCAGGACGTACGCGTCGGGCGCTGTCTCGAACAGGGTGGCCCGAAGCGGGATCTCGCCCGTCAGGTCGAAGGCGCGGGCCGCTGCGGTCTTCAACGCGACGGGCAGGTGTTCCGCCGTCACCTTCTCGACGTTCAGCTCCGGATGTACCTCGGTCCGGATGACCTGGTACGCGCCCTGCTCGTCCTCGGCCATGACGGTGCGCAGGGACTCGTGGCGCTCCACGACGTCTGCCAGTGCCGCCTCGAGCGCCGAACGATCCAGCGCACCGGAGAGCCTCAGGGCAACCGGGATGTTGTACGTGGCATTGGGGCCTTCGAGCTGGTGCAGGAACCACTGCCCCTGCTGGGCGAAGGACAGCGGGATCCGATCGGGCCGGGGCCCTGCCACGACCCCGGCACGCGCTCTCCCGGCCTGCTGAACCAGCGCTGCCACGGCGGCGACCGTGGAGGCCTCGAAGAGCTGGCGGACGGAGAGTTCGGCGTCGAGTGCGGTGCGGATGCGGGAGACGAGGCGGGTGGCGAGGAGCGAGTGTCCGCCGAGGTCGAAGAAGCTGTCGTCGATCCCGACCCGTTCCAGGCCGAGGATGTCGGCGAACAG
>NZ_JAELVH010000053.1 GCF_019399235.1 Streptomyces poriferorum
CCGCCGCGGAGACGGCCACCCCGAGCAGTGAGGCCAGGATGACGGGATTGCGCACCGGCATCGTGAGCATCCGGCGCAGTCCGCCGGTGGCCGCCCCGCCGCCCTGTGTGCCCGAGTCCAGCAGGGTCAGGACCACGGGCGAGACGAACAGCACCTGGAACAGGATGACCTGGGCGACGAACGAGGCGTCGCCGAGCACGTGCACCGCCACCGGGATGCCCAGATTGGCGGAGTTGACGTAGCCGGAGGCCATCCCGCTGACCGCCGCCTCGGCTCGTTCGCGGCCGAAGAAGCGCCGGCTCACCGCGTATCCCAGAGCCGACACCAGCGCCGTGCCCGCGGCGAACGCCACCATCGACGGATGGGCGAAGGCGCCCGGCCGCGACCCGGACACCATGGTGAACAGGGCGGCGGGCATGGCCACATGGAAGACGAACCGCCTGAGCAGCACGGCGTCCGCCTGAGCATCACGGTCCTCGTACCCCTGGCCGCCCTGCGGACAGGGGTACGAGGACCGTGATGCTCAGGCGGACGCCGTGCTCACCTGGAGCTGCTTGATGCCGTTGAGCCAGGCCGACCGCAGCCGCCGCGGGTCGCCGGTCAGCCGCAGGTCCGGCAGTACGTCCGCGATGGCGTTGAAGATCAGGTTGATCTCCATCACGGCCAGGGACTTGCCCAGGCAGAAGTGCGGACCGCCGCCGCCGAAGCCGAGGTGCGGGTTCGGGTCGCGGGAGATGTCGAACTGCTCCGGGTTCTCGAACACTTCGGGGTCGTTGTTGGCCGAGGAGTAGAACAGCCCGACCCGGTCGCCCTTCTTGATCTGCTGCCCGCCCAGTTCGACGTCCTGGGTGGCGGTCCGCTGGAAGGAGACCACGGGTGTCGCCCAGCGGACGATCTCCTCCGCGGTGGTCTCCGGCCGCTCCCGCTTGTAGAGCTCCCACTGCTCGGGGTGGGTCAGGAAGGCGTGCATGCCGTGGCTGATGGCGTTGCGCGTGGTCTCGTTGCCCGCCACGGCGAGCAGGATCACGAAGAAACCGAACTCGTCGGAGGAGAGGTTGCCCTCGCCCTCGGCGGCGACCAGTTGCGTGACGATGTCCTTGGCCGGGCACTCCTTGCGCGCCGCCGCGAGGTTCATCGAGTAGGAGACGATCTCCATGGCCGCCTCGGCGCCGATCTCCTCGGTGATCGCGTACTCCGGATCGTCGTACGAGGCCATCTTGTTCGACCAGTCGAAGATCCGCGCCCGGTCCTCCTGCGGTACGCCGATGAGCTCGGCGATGGCCTGGAGCGGCAGTTCGACGGCGATGTTGGTGACGAAGTCGAACGAGCCGTCGTCGTCGGCCCCGGCGAGTGCCGTCTCGACGATGGAGCGCGCCCGGTTGCGCAGCGTCTCCTCCAGGGACCGGATGGCGCGGGGGGTGAAGCCGCGCTGGACGATCTGGCGGACCCGGGTGTGCTCGGGCGGGTCCATGTTCAGCATGATCAGCTTCTGGACGTCGATCTGGTCCCGGCTGATCGACTCGTTGAAGCGGATCACCGCGGTGTTGGTGTTCGACGAGAACAGCTCGGGATGGGTCGATACGTACTTGACGTCCGCGTGCCGGGTGACGACCCAGTAACCCGAGTCGTCGAAGCCGGAAATGCCGGTGGGCTGGGTGCACCACCAGACCGGCGCCGTCTCCCGCATGAGAGTGAACTCCGGGTGCGGGACCCGGGCGTGGAGCAGGTCGGGATCGGTGAAGTCGAACCCTTCGGGCAGATGGGGGCAGGGCATCGGCAGCTCCAGGTCAAGAACTCCAGGTCGGTCCGAGAGGCGCCGGAACATTGTCTGACGACCCATCAGAAGTTGCCCGCAAGGTAGTAACGAGTTCTACAACTGACAAGGGGCATGGCCGGATCTGTTGCGTGAAGCATCGGTGAATCAGGCCGGATCGCCGTGGGTGCCGGTCGTGAAGGCTGGGCAAGGTGCGTGCACGACTCTTGCGTACCGGGGGTAAGCCTCATAAGACTGCATGAAGAACTAGAACGCGTACTAGTTCCTTCCGTGGGCGCCGGGACGCCTCTGCGGAAGTGCGAGGAGAGGACGAGCTCATGGCCGCGGAACCCGTCATCGTCGAAGCCGTACGCACTCCCATCGGCAAGCGCGGAGGCGCGCTCGCCAATCTGCACCCGGCCTATCTGCTGGGTGAGACCTACCGTGAACTTCTCGGCCGGACCGGCATCCACGCCGACTGCGTCGAACAGATCGTCGGCGGCACCGTCACCCACGCCGGCGAACAGTCCATGAACCCCGCACGCAACGCCTGGCTCACCGTGGGACTTCCGTACGAGACCGCCGCGACTACCGTGGACTGCCAGTGCGGTTCCTCGCAGCAGGCCTCCCACATGGTCGCCAACATGATCGCGGCCGGGGTGATCGACGTCGGGATCAGCTGCGGGGTCGAGGCGATGTCGCGCGTACCGCTGGGCAGTGGCTCCAAGCACGGGCCGGGCAAGCCGTGGCCCGACGAGTGGAACGTCGACCTGCCCAATCAGTTCGAGGCCGCCGAGCGCATCGCCCGCAAGCGCGGCCTCACCCGGGAGAACGTCGACTCGCTCGGCCTCCTCTCCCAGGAGCGGGCAGCCGCCGCCTGGGCCGAGGAACGCTTCAAACGGGAGACGTACGCGGTCCAGGTGCCCACCACCGAGGCCGAACAGGCCGCCGGGCAGGGCATGTGGCGGCTCGTCGACCGTGACGAGGGGCTGCGCGACACCACGATGGAGGGTCTCGCCCGGCTCAAGCCCGTGATGCCCACCGCCGTCCACACCGCGGGCAACTCCTCGCAGATATCCGACGGCGCCTGCGCGATCATGTGGGCGTCCAAGCGGATGGCGCGGGCCCTCAAGCTCAAGCCGCGGGCCCGGATCGTCGCCCAGGCGCTGGTCGGCTCCGACCCGCACTTCCACCTCGACGGTCCGGTCGACGCGACCCGCGCGGTGCTCGGCAAGGCGGGGATGTCGCTCAAGGACATCGACGTCGTGGAGATCAACGAGGCCTTCGCGTCCGTGGTGCTGAGCTGGGCGCAGGTCTTCGACCAGGACCTGTCGAAGGTCAACGTCAACGGCGGCGCGATCGCCCTCGGTCACCCGGTCGGCTCCACCGGAGCCCGGCTGATCACCACCGCCCTGCACGAACTGGAGCGCAGGGACAAGGAGTTCGCGCTGATCACCATGTGCGCCGGCGGCGCGCTGGCGACCGGCACGATCATCCAGCGCCTCTGAGGGCTGTCCGGCCGGCGGGGGCCGCGACCGGAGCGGCCCCCGCCACCGGGTCAGCCCTCCAGCGACCAGCCGCTGAAGTCCGCCCGGCCCCGCCGGCCCGACCCGCCGTTCGCCGCCGTCATGAAGAACCCGACGTCCTGGACAGCCGCCGCACCCGGCACCGTTGCCGCGCCCATGGTCTGCCAGGTCGTCCCGCCGTCCGTCGAGCAGGAGCCCGTGTACGAGGCGCCTGTCCGGGTCAGCCGCAGCAGCACCGGCCCGGCGACGCCCGGCAGTGAGTCCCGCTTCTCCAGGGTGCCGTCACCGTTCGCGTCGTAGGAGAGCACGACCCCGTTGGCCGGGGTCAGGGCCAGGTTCAGGAAACCCCTGGACCCGGCCGTCGCCATCGCGTTGCGGACGACGATCCCGGCCCGCGCCCAGTTGCCGGTGTTCTCCTGGGAGTCGACGCGTACGGTCGCGCGCCCGCCGTCCATGAACGCCGCCGCCCGGTACACCGCCCCGAACTGGGCGGTGGACCCCCACAGGTCGCTCCCCGCCCCGTCGATGGCGAAGCGGTCGGCGACCTGGCCGAACGACGCGTCGTTCGCGTTGTGCGTCAGCCAGCCCGCCTCCAGCGGTCCCGCCACGTAGATCCGCCCCTGGACCACCGCCGTGACCGGCTTTTCCCCGCGCGGCCCGTACTCCGTGCGCAGCTCGAACGGATGCGGCTCCAGCGGCTCCTTCGGCGCGGCCGGCGGCGCGGTGACCCGCCAACTCGCCCCGGTGCTGCCACCCGCCTCCACACCGGCCTGCTCGACGGGACCCTGCGCCTCGCTCTCCAGGCCGGGAACCGTGAGGCAGAAGCGGACGCGGCCGGTCGGCCGCAGCCCGTTGACGTTGCGGAAGCCGGCCTCGACGACCGCCGAGCCGCCAGGCTCCATGGTCGCCCGGTCGGCCTCGACGGTGACCGTGCCCTGGTAGGGGGCGGTGGACAGCGTCTCGTACACCCGGCGCGCGGTCCGGTGCACGGCGCTCGCGTTCAGCTCCCGCAGCGGGTACGCCTTGCGCTCGTGCGTCCACGGTTCCTCGACGGCGTACCAGTCGAAGGTCCTGGGCGCCCGGCCGTGGGCGAGTGCGTCCGCCATCTCGTCCAGATAGCTCTGCCACTGCGGCAGATGGAAGTCGCCGATCAGGCCCTGCCAGTCACGGTTGGCGTAGTTGGCCAGTTTCCCCACGTCGGCGGCCGGGCGGTCCGCCCAGGTGGTGATGAGCGCGCGGGCGCTGTGTTCCAGCTGGGCCGCCTCGGCGGGCGAGGAGGCGTACCGCCGCGCCTCCTCCAGCCACGGGCCGAGCATGAACGCCCGGTGGCCGCCGGTCATTTCGTCGCTCAGCCGCATCAGTTTCAGCCACAGCGAGGACAGCGCGGCGAACGCGTCCCGGTCCTTGCGGTCATAGGCGGCGCGCAGTTGCGGCAGCAGCTGCCGGGAGCGGTTGGCGAGTGCCTGGCGGGCGAAGTCGGTCAGGTCGAAGCGGTACGCCTCCGAGCGGCGCAGCGGTTCCCGTACCGCGAGGAGGCGGGCGAAGGCGCGGTCGAAGCCCGCCGAGTCGAACGACAGCTGGGTGGTCCCCCAGTACGTGGCGTTGACCGCCGCCAGGTCGGGGCGGGCCGCGAACAGCGAGTCGTGCGGGCGTCCGTCGCTGCTCTGCACGTCGTACGCGGTGTCACGCAGCGCGGCGAAGGCCGCCGTGGCCTGCCCGTCCCGGCCGCCGTAGCGGAACTGCGCGTACCGTGCGAACCACTCGGTCCGGTCGACGGTCTCCTCGCGCCAGGCCAGCTCGGTGAACAGCTCGAAGGCGGCCGGATCGCGGTCGGTGGACTCCGGCAGATAGGCGGTGCCGGTCAGCGCGCTGTCCGTCTTGTCGCGCCAGGCCGGGAACTTCTGCGTCCAGGACGGAGCCATCGCGCCCAGCGTGGTCCGGCCGCCGAAGTTCGGGATCGCGCCGAACGCGTACGGGGTGTTCCCCCACTCCTTCTCGCGGTCCGTGGACTCGTCCAGCTCGGAGCGGCCGTCCACGATCAGGACATGCGTCTTGTCGAGTGCGGCCAGCATCTCGGGGCGCGGATTGCCGGTCCATCCCATGATCACCCAGGTGGCGCCGGGACGGGCGGTCTGCAGCGCGCGCTCGATCCCGCGCGCCGCCTCGGGGATGTCCACCCCGCCCGCGCTGCCGCCCTCGTGGAGGATGTCCATCTTGTACGAGGGCACGTCGTCGAACAGCACCCGCTGGTGCCGGTAGAAGGACTCGGCGACCCGGGCGAAGGTGTCGGTGCGCGGGTCCAGCCAGTCCGGGCGCCGGAACCCCGACCACAGGCCCTGCGGAACGACGGAGGCGCCGGGGTTGCGGTCGGCGAACTCGCCCGGGACCGTGCCGAAGTACCCGGGCAGGACCGGGGCCATGCCGAGCTCGCGCATCCGGTCGGCGGCCCGCCGGCCCAGCGCGGCCCGCCGCGCGATGAGTTCCGGGCCGACCGGGCCCCCGTACCCGCTCATGTTCTGCAGCAGCCACCACGGCTGGTGGGTCGGCGCGGGGATCCAGGCCCTGGCCTCCGCGTCGCTGTAGCCGAACTCCTGCAGCATCCGGTGGTACACCGCCTCCTGACCCACGGTCAGGAAGATCTCGTTGCAGCCGTGCAGGGCCAGCACGTCGAGCGTCCGCTCCCAGCGGGCCCAGTCGGCGTACGGGGCGGTGTATCCGTCGTACGTGTCGTTGAAGGCGAACCGGTGCGGGACCGTCGCCGCGCGTTCCAGCGGCTGCCGGGGCGCGGGCAGCACGGCAGGCAGGTCGAGTTGGCTGCCGGCCCAGGAGATCACCGCGTCGCACACGTACTTCAGGTACCAGTGCACCCCGGTCAGAATCACCGCCGGACCGGTCCCCGCGACCTCGATGCGCCCACGCGAACCGCCGACCCGGAAGCGCTCGCCGCCGTCCGCCGGATCGAGGAGGGTGAGCCGGAACTGGTCGGCGTGCCCGCCCAGCAGCCGCCCCAGGGCCGCCCGCGCGGCCGCGGTCGCCGCCGCCGTCCGGGCCGGGCCTGCCACCGCCGGGATCCGCGTGCCGAGAGCGGCGGACATGCCCACCGCTCCGGCCGAGCTCAGTAGCGTACGTCTCGACAACTGCGTCACGAGCACTCCTTGGTCGTCGCCACGGATGGTGCGTCAGATGTGAACCGGATTCTGCGGGGCGCACGTTAATGGGGGGACGCAGGCGCGACAACGGGTCCCCAACATCTTTCGGACAGGCCGCCGGATGGCCCAGGGTCCCGTCCCGGGCATGGCGAAGAGCCCCCGTACACCGCGGGTGCGGTGTACGGGGGCTCTTCGTCGCTACTGGCTCCGGCCCGGGTGGACTCAGTACCAGTTGTTGGCCTGCCAGAAGGACCAGGCGCCACAGGGGCTGCCGTAGCGGGAGTTCATGTAGTCCATGCCCCACTTGATCTGGGTGGTGGGGTTGGTCTGCCAGTCGGAGCCGGCGGACGCCATCTTCGAGCCGGGCAGCGCCTGGACCAGGCCGTAGGCGCCGGAGGAGGCGTTGGTCGCGCTCGGGTTCCAGCCGCTCTCGTGGCTGACGATGTTGCTGAAGCACTGGAACTGCGCGTCGTCACCGATCATCTGCTTCGCCGTGTCCTGAGCACTCGCGGCAGCGGACGTCGGCGCGGCGGTGGTGGCCGCCATGGCCGGGGAGACGCCCAGGGCCACACCGGAGGCACCCAGCAGCACTGCTGCACCGGCGACGGCGGACTTGCGACGGGCGAGGATGTTACGGGCGAACGACACAGAGGAACCTAACGTCGGGTACGGGGGAGTCGCGTGCTCCGGTCCGGATCCTGCGTGGACCGTTGCGCGTTGACCGCTGTCCGTTCCGGTGGACGCTGCGGTGCTCGGCGACATCTCCATGGTTAGCCGCGCCGTTCAACCACCGCAACGACCCCCGGTACGACCCTGCCTCGCACCCGGGGCCGAAGGTCCCGAACCACCTCAAACCGCTCGATAGCAGGTCGGAGCGGGTGGAACGGGGTCCGGCGGCCGCCCTGTGAGGCTCCTAACCCGCTTCGTACAGGACCAAGGTCCTGTGGGTGCCCTCACTCCCCGGGACCCCCGAATGTGACCTGGGCCTCGAAGGCGGCCCGCCTCGTGGCCCGTCGCAGCGCCTTCAGCAGCGCGGTTCCGACGGTCAGCGTCAGGACGACGGTGAGCACGGCCCGGCCCAGGTCCCAGCCCAGTGAGGTGGCCGTGCAGTAGGCGAGGAAGCGCACCAGGTTTTCGCCCAGGGCGTCACCGGGATGGAAGGAGATGCCCGAGGCCTGGCCCGGCACGATCGTCCACCCGTAGAGGTTCATGACCGTCCCGTACGCGAACGAGGCCACCGCCCCGTACGCGGCGAGCATCAGCAGCTCGGCGCGCCCGCGCAGCCGGTCCGGGCCGGGCAGCATCCCGGCGCCCATCGCGAACCAGCCCATCGACAACATCTGGAACGGCATCCACGGGCCCACCCCGCCGGTCAGCAGCGCGGAGGCGAACATCGTCACCGAGCCAAGCACGAAGCCGAAGCCCGGCCCGAGCACCCGCCCGCTCAGCACCATCAGGAAGAACATCGGCTCCAGACCGGCCGTACCCGCCCCCAGCGGGCGCAGCGCGGCCCCCACCGCGGCCAGCACCCCCAGCATCGCGACCGCCTTCGCGTCGAGCCCGGAGTCCGCGATCATCGCGACCACCACCCCGACCAGCAGCGGAAGCAGCGCGGCGAACAGCCACGGCGCGTCCTTCGAGTGCGCGAGCCCGGAGTCAGGCCCGGCCAGCAGCGGCCAGCCGAAGGCGGCCACCCCGATCGCGCTGATCAGCACCAGCGCGGCGACCGCCCGCGGCCCGAGCCGCACCGGCCGCGCGCTGCGCCCTGTCGTACCGGTCACGCGACACCTCCCAGCGCCTCGCGCACCTGCGAGACGGTGAGCCACTCCTGCGGGGCGAGGATCTTGGCGATCTGCGGGGCGAACGCGGGCGAGGACACCACCACCTCCGGGGTCGGCCCGTCCGCGACGACCTCCCCGTCGGCGAGGATCACCACCCGGTGGGCCAGCTCGGCGGCCAGCTCCACGTCATGGGTGGCCAGCACGATCGCATGGCCCTCGGCCGCCAGCGTGCGCAGCACCCCGACGAGCCGGGCCTTCGCCGCGTAGTCCAGACCACGGGTCGGTTCGTCCAGGAGCAGCAGCGGGGGCCGGGCGGTGAGTACCAGCGCGAGCGCCAGGGCGAGCCGCTGCCCCTCGGACAGATCACGGGGATGGGTGGCGTCCGCCACACCGGGCAGCAGCTCGGAGACCAGCGCCCGGCAGCTGCCCGGAGCGGCGCCCGCGTCGGCATCGGCCGCGGCGCACTCGGCGGCGACGGTGTCCGCGTACAGCAGGTCGCGGGGCTCCTGCGGTACGAGACCGACGCGGCGCACCATCTCGCGCGGCGTCGTCCGGTGCGGGGTGCGGCCGCCGACGAGCACGGTGCCGGACGTCGGCTCGACCATGCCGACGAGGGCGGAGAGCAGGGTGGACTTGCCCGCACCGTTGCGGCCCATCAGGGCGACGGTCTCGCCGGGGGCGACGGTGAGCGTCACCCGGCGCAGCGCCTCGACGCGCCCGCGCCGCACCCCGAGGCGCTCGACGCGGGTCGTGGCGTCGGTGACGGGCTCGGGGGCCTCCTGCGGAGGCCGGGCGAACAGCCGGGCCAGGGCGGACCGCCGCGGCGCGGGGTGGTGAGCGGGCGCAGGCGGGGGAAGCTTCCCGGTTCCGCCACCGCCGACCGGTCCGGGCACCGCGCCCTCCAGCCGCTCCCGCATCCCCGCGGCCCGCCGCCGGGCGTCGCGGACCGACAGCGGCAGCGGCTCCCAGCCGGCCAGCCGCCCCAGCGCCACCACCGGCGGATGCACCGGAGAGACGGCCATCACCTCGGCGGGCGCCCCCATCACCGGGGCGGCCCCCGGCGACGGCAGCAGGACGACCTGGTCCGCGTACTGGACCACGCGCTCCAGCCGGTGCTCCGCCATCAGGACCGTCGTCCCCAGGTCGTGGACGAGCCGTTGCAGCACCGCGAGGACCTCCTCCGCCGCCGCCGGGTCCAGCGCGGACGTCGGCTCGTCCAGCACCAGGACGCGGGGGTGCGGGGTCAGGACCGAGCCGATCGCGACGCGCTGCTGCTGGCCCCCGGACAGGGTGGCGATCGGCCGGTCGCGCAGCCCGGCGAGCCCCAGCAGATCCAGCGTCTCCTCGACCCTCCGCCGCATCACGTCCGGAGCCAGGCCCAGCGACTCCATGCCGTACGCCAGCTCGTCCTCGACCGTGTCCGTCACGAAGTGGGAGAGCGGGTCCTGGCCCACGGTGCCGACCAGGTCGGCGAGCTCACGGGGCTTGTGGGTGCGGGTGTCCCGGCCGCCGACGGTGACCCGCCCGGTCAGCCGGCCGCCGGTGAAGTGCGGCACGAGCCCCGACACCGCACCCAGCAAAGTCGACTTGCCGACCCCGGAAGGCCCGACGAGCAGCACCAGCTCACCCTCGGGAACGGTCAGGTCGACGCCCGACAGGGTGGGGCGGTCCACGCCCTCGTACTGCACCGAAACATCGTCGAACCGGATCACACCTGCTCCTCGAAGCCTGTGGGGGAAGGCGGGACGGGCGAGCCCGTGGGAGAGGGCGGGACGGGCGCGACCACCGCCGGCAGCAGCCCGATCAGCACCGCGGCGGCCGGCCACAGCGGCAGCACCGGCGCGGTCAGCGGTACGACACCGGGGTGCAGCGCCACCGGATCCGCACTGCCCGCCCAGATCATCGCCACCGCGACCGCCGCACCGGACGCCGCGACCAGCCAGGCCCGCACCCCCCACCGGTCGGGCCGGTAGCGGGTCCGTACCGAACGCGCCCCGCCGAGCCGCAGCCCGGCCATCGCCGCGGCGAGGCCGGCGATCAGCAGCGGCAGCCCGTACACCGCGCCCTGCGCGGCGAGCAGCCCGTACGTACCGGCGCAGACGCCCAGGAGTCCGCCGAGCGTGAGGACGTTCGTGGTGTGCCGGACCGCGGCCGGGACCCGCGCGGTGCGGCCGTAGCCGCGGGCGTCCATCGAGGCAGCCACCGCGACCGACCGCTCCAGCGCGCCCTCCAGCACCGGCAGCCCGATCTGGAGGACGGCCCGCACCCCGCCGGTCGGCCGGCCGCGCAGCCGCCGGGCGGTGCGCAGCCGCATCACGTCGGCGACCATGTTCGGTGCGAACGTCATCGCGACGACGACGGCGACCCCGGCCTCGTACAGCGCCCCGGGCAGCGACTTCAGCAGCCGGGCCGGGTTCGCGAGGGAGTTCGCCGCGCCGACACAGATCAGCAGAGCGGCCAGCTTCGCCCCGTCGTACAGCGCGAACAGCAACTGCTCGGCGGTGACCCGGCCGCCGATGCGGACGCCCTTCGCCCACTCGGGCAGCGGCACCTCGGGCAACGTGAAGACGAGATGCGTGCCGGGGATCGGGGAGCCGAGGAAGGCGGAGAAGAGCAGCCGTACACCGATGACGAACAGCCCGATCTTGATGAACGCCCCGTAGGACCGGGCCCACGGCGCGTCCGTGCGGCGCGCGGCCACGACGTACCCCGCCACGCCGACCAGCAGGCCGAGCAGCAGCGGGTTGGTGGTCCGGGACGCGGCGGTCGCGAGCCCGAGGGCCCACAGCCACCAGGCACCGGCGGGCAGTGCGTTGCTCCGGGAGGCAGCGGGCGCGCGCCAGGCACGGACCCGGTCCACCGGTGCGCCCGCGGTTTCCGCGGGCGCGCTCGTCGAGCCGGTCATCCGCGGCGGCGGCGGGCCTGCGCGACTGCGGCGATACCGAGGAGCAGGACGGCACCGACCCCGGCGAGGACCCCGGCGGACGGCCCGCCGCCGTCCGCACCGTCGCCGCCGGTGGCGACGCCGGCCGACGTGGGCGCGGAGGCGTCGGCCGTGGCGGTCCTGCCGCCACCCGAGTCCTGGGCCACCTGCTCACCGCAGCCGGAGCCCGGATAGCCGGAGATCGCGCAGAGCAGCGCGTCACTGCCGTACCGCAGCGGCTTGGCCACGGAGGCGAGGGCCTCCGCGCTGCTCGCGTCCTTCGGGACCTGCGCGCACGCGGTGCGCAACGCCGGCGGCGTCTCCCCGTCCGGGGCGTCGGTGGCCGTACCGGGGTCGATGACGAGCGCGACCCGCTTGCGGCCGTCCTCGGCGGGCGTGTCCGCGCAGATCTTCGCGAAGTCGGGGGAGTGGCGCGGCTTGGCCGCGTCCTGCGAGTCCGCACTGACGGCGAACCGGAAGCCCTGCACCGAGCCGTCGTCCGGCCGGACCAGCGACGGCCCCTGGGTGGCATACGCCCACCCGCTGCCGGAGCCCTCCCAGAACGACCAGTAGCGGTAGCCCGCCGCCTGGGCCGTGCCCGTACCGAGCACGGCCAGGACGGCGCCCAGGACGACCAGCAGTACGGTGGCCCGTCCGGCGCGTGCGCTCTTCCGGCCCGAGGCCGCCCGACAGCTCCTCACAGCTGCTGGTTCTTGCGGCGGCCGCTGATCAGGAACCCGGCGCCGGCGCCGACGGCGAGTCCGATCCCGACGAACCACCAGACACCGCCGATGCCGTCCCCGTCGCCGCTGTCCTTCTTCTCCTCCTCGGTGGCGCTCGCCGTCGGCTTCTTGTCGGTGGAGGGCGCGGGCCCCGTCGCGTTCAGCTGGGCGACGAGGTCGGCGCCGCCGAAGTCGTGGACGTCGGTGCCGGTGGCGTGGGCGGCCATGACGAGCTGCGCGTAGGCGGCGGGGCCGTTCTCCTTCGCCCAGCCCGCGGAGTTCTCCTCGAGCCACTTCACGGACGCGGCGGCCTTGTCCTTGTGGCCGGCCGCGGACAGGGCGACGACCGCGTCGGCGGTGTTGCCGAAGTCGGGCTGCGGGGCGCTGTCCTCGGCGCCGGGCATCGGCGGCGAGTCGAGGTGGCCCGTCTTTTTGAGGGCCCCGGCGAGGTAGTAGGCGCCGTTCTGGGCCGCCTGCTCCGGCTTGAGGTCGTCACCCCCGGTGCAGGCGGGGTCCTTCACCGCGGCGTTGTTGCCGACGACGAGCCCCTTGCCGAGCGAGCCGAGCACGGCGGCCGCGGTGGCGTCGCCGTTGGCGACGAGCTTGCCGGCCTTGTCGGGCTGGTACGCGAACGCGCCGCCGTCCTTGCCGCCGCAGGGAATGGCGAAGGTGAGCAGCGCGTCGTACGGCGTCCTGCCCTCGCTGTTCGTCACATCGTCGAGCTTCTCGCCGGCCCGGGCGAGGGCGCCGATCACGATCGAGGTGGAGTTCGCGTCACTCGGGCTGCCGGCGGTGTAGCCCCAGCCGCCGTCCTTGTTCTGTACGGACTTCAGCCAGGAGGCCCCGTGCTGCACGAGCTTCTCGTGCCCGCGGACCTCGTGCAGCGCCTGCACGGCGGCCGCCGTCGCATTGGTGTCGACCATGGTCTTGGCGTCGCAGCGCACGGTCGGGTCCGGCCGGTACGCGGGGAACGCCCCGCTGTCGCACTGCTGGCCGATCAGCCAGTCGACGGCCTCGTCGGCGGGCGAGACACCCACGGCCCGCTGCGAGGCGAAGGCCAGCGACTGCCGCCACACCCCGTCGTACGTCGGGTCCTTCGTGCCGTACAGCCCCGAGGGCAGAGCCACGGACGGCGAGGGGGAGGGGGACGGCGCGGCGACTGCGGCCGGGGCTGCGGCCACACAGAGCACGGTGGCGGTGGCGGCGAGCGCGGCTGCGCTGCGGCGTACGGTCATGGCGGGCGGGGCCTCTCCTGGGGGAACCGGGCACAGGCACACACAGGCACCAGGCTCCGGCTCCGTATACCTCGACGGTGCCGGCCGCCGGGGGGGTCCCGACGGCGCGAGCCGGTCACGACACGGACAGGGCATTCCGACTCCCGCCCTCGCGGGCGGTTACGGCTGCGGGTCAGCGCCGGATTCGCACCGGCTTCCCCCTGAACGGACATGATGACGACCAGCCCACTCTACCGGGCGGGTCCCGGGCCCCCTCGGCGTGGGCGGCCGCCCTGGAGGACCGGCAGGCCACGGTGCCGGCATCCCGGCAGTCGCATCCGGGCGCGGCAAAGGGGATGAGGACCGGCCGGGGCCGTGCTTGCATGAGCCCATGGTGTCCTCCGACCGCTTGCTCGCCTTCGCGGCGATGTCGTTCCTGCTGATCGTGATTCCGGGGCCCAGCGTCCTGTTCGTGATCGGGCGGGCCCTGGCGCAGGGCCGGCGCGCGGCGATGACGACGGTCGCCGGCAACACGGTGGGAGCCTTCCTGCTCGTCGTGGCCGTGGCCCTCGGAGTCGGGTCGATCGTGGAGCGTTCCGTCCTCGTCTTCACGGTGCTGAAGCTGGCCGGTGCCGCCTACCTGGTGTATCTGGGCGTCAAGGCGTGGCGGCAACGAGGCTCCCTGCGGGCCGCGTTCACCGGCGCGGAGAAGGCCGCGCAGGCCGGACTGCGCACGTTCTGGGAGGGGTTCGCAGTCGGTGTGGCCAACCCCAAGACCATGGTGTTCTTCGCCGCCGTGCTGCCGCAGTTCGCCGACCGCGCCCAGGGACACATCGCGGTTCAGATGCTGGTGCTCGGGCTGGTCTTCAACATCATCGCGCTGGCCTCGGACAGCCTGTGGGGCCTGCTCGCGGCAACCGGCCGGGACTGGTTCGCCCGCTCGCCCCGGCGCCTCTCACTCGTCGGCGGAATCGGCGGCGTCACGATGATCGGCCTCGGCGTCACCGTGGCCGTCACCGGACGCAAGGACTGACCACCCGCGGCGCATCAGCCCCGGGACGGCTTGGGCGCCGGGGTCCGCCGGGCCGGCGGGACGATCGCCGGGGCGGGGTCCTCGCCGAGGAAGAAGCGGCGTACGACGCGCTCGGCGGCGTGCCCGTCGTCGTACGGGCAGAAGCGCTCACGGAAGGCGCCGCGCAGCGCGGTGGCCTCCGCGCCGGACCAACGGCCGCTGCGGAAGGCGTCGATGAGCTCGTCCTCCGTGGTCGTGACGGTTCCGGGGGTCTCGCCCGGCCGGCCGGAGACGAGGTCGAACGTGACACCGCGGACCGCGTTGTAGACCTTCCAGTCGGAGGCGTCGATGACGATGGGGCGGTCGAGACCGGCGTAGTCGAAGATCAGGGACGAGTAGTCCGCGATGAGCGCGTCCGCCGCCAGGCAGAGGTCCTCGACGGACGGGTGGCCGGACACATCGATGACGCTGCCCTGCGCGGCGAGGTCGCTCAGCTGCGGGTTCGGCCGGTCGAGGCGGTGGGTGCGGACGAGCAGGACGAAGTCGTCGCCCAGGGCCTTCGCCACACGCTCCAGGTCGAACGTGGGGGTCCACTCCTTGTGGTGTTCGCGGTGGGTCGGCGCGTACAGCAGCGCGGTCCTGCCCGGTGCGATGCCCAGCCGGTCGCGGATGGCGGCGACGTCCTCGGCGGTCGAGGTGAAGAAGCGGTCGTTGCGCGGGTAGCCCACATCGAGCGGCTCGAACCTGCCGGGGTACACGCGCTCCCACTGCTCCGTGGAGTGCCGGTTGGAGGAGACGCTGAGGTCCCAGCGGTTCACCTGCTCCAGCAGACGGCCGAAGTCCATGCCCCGGGCGGCGGCGGGATACGCCTGCTGGTCCATGCCCATGCGCTTGAGCGGGGTGCCGTGGTGCGTCTGCAGATGGACCTGCCCCGGGCGCTTGGCGATGTCGTCCGGGAAGGCGGCGTTGCTCACGAAGTAGGTGGCGCGAGCCGTCACCTCCGCGTAGCGGCGCGAGCCGGGCACGACGTGGTCGATGCCGGCGGGCACCTGGCCGGCGAGTTCCTGGCGGACCACCCAGACGCCGCGCACGTGCGGTGCCAGCTCCTTGGCCTTCTCGAAGACCGCGGCCGGGTTGCACGACGGCAGCAGGTTCTCGTACGAGGTGTAGACGGCGAGGTTCGGATCCAGCGGGCGCCGGCGCTGGAACGTGGACAGCCTCGTGGTCGCGTGCCTGCCGACCCGGCTGGTGGCCCCGAGGACCTTCCTCGGTCCGGCCCGCTTGACCCGGGCGGCGAACTCCGTCGCCTGGTAGGCGCGGAAGGACCGCTTGGCCAGGGCGCGCATGTGCACCCCCATCGTTCCGCCGGGCAGCGTGAAGCCGGCGGGGATGTGCGCGGCGTAGAAGTCCGCGGTACGGGCGAAGTAGTCCTTGCGGTCGGCGGGCCTGACGCGCTCGGAGCGCTTGAGCGAGAACAGCATGTGGTGAATGGCACGCTCGAACAGCATCGGCTTGGACCAGGCCAGTTCGGGGCGCTCGTCGAGGAAGGCGAACAGGCCCTCGTACTGCTCGAAGATGTCGAAGTGCTTGCGGCCCGGCGTCTTCGTGATCGCGCCGTGGCGGCGCTGGCGGTATTCGACGCCGACCCTGTTCAGGCAGCCGATGCGCTCGGCCGTGACCATCGCCATCTGGGTGACCGGCGCGTCCTCGTACAGGCCGGGCGCGTACTGGAAGCCCTGCTCCAGGAAGAACTCGCGGCGGAACGCCTTGTTCCAGGCCACCAGGAAGAGGTGGACGTACTCGGGCCGGTCCTGGAGGCGGAAGACGTCCGTGCCCGCCCGCTCGAACAGCTCCGTGGACTGGCTGGGGCCGCCCCTGCCGTGCCAGAAGGTGCGGATGTGGTCGAAGACGAGGATGTCCAGGTCCCCGACCGCGTCGAGCCGGGTGGCCAGCGCCTGCAGCAGGCCGGGGGTGTAACTGTCATCACTGTCGAGGAAGAGGACGTAGTCGCCCGTCGCGCGCTGGAGTCCGGCGTTGCGCGCCTGGCCCAGCCCCACGTTCTGGGGCAGGTGCACGGCCTGGACGCGAGCGTCGCGGGCGGCGTACTCGTCGATGATCTCACCGCAGGAGTCCGGTGAGCAGTCGTCGACGGCGATCACCTCGATGTCCCGGAACGACTGCCCGAGGACGGAGTCCAGGCACTCGTGGAGGTATCCCTGGACCTTGAACACGGGGATCACAACACTGAAACGAGGCATGCGGGGAACTCCAGATGACATACAGGTTATCGGGGTCGAACACGAAGACTACCGACCCGGGCGACGCCTCCGTACGTGCGCTCTCCCCGTCGCCCGGAGTGGGCCGGGGCTAGCGGACCGTGGCCTTCCGGGTGCGCCGGTGCCGCGCGCGGGTGACTAATCATTCCGGTTTGTCCTGGGAGTCCGGTACCTATAGATTCCCGCCGTGCCGTCCCTTTGGCTGGTGTCTTCCGGCTCGCAGCCGAGCGACGACGCGACCCGTCATCACCGACTGGGAGGGCCCCGCCCGCATGTCCGGAACTGATCGCCGGTGGAACGTCGTGCTGCGCGGAGCCTGGCGGGACGGCACGCTCTGGCCCTGGTGCCTGGCGGCCGTCGCGGCGGCCTGCGGCTACGGCGTGGCGACCGTCTTCCACCCCGGCTACCTCAGCGCGGACAGCAACACCCAGCTGTGGCAGGCGCTGGGCGACGAGCCGGTGAACGACTGGCATCCGCCGGTCATGGCCCTCGCGTGGCGGATCCTCATCGGGATCACCGGCGACTTCTCGGCCATGGCCGCCCTTCAGGCCGCCGTGCTCTGGGGCACGCTGTGGGTCCTCGCCCGGCTGGTGTGGAAGTCGACCGGCAGCCGCGGACTCTCCCTCGCGGTGCTGGCCGTCGGCTTCGCGCCGCACATCATGAACCTCACCGGCGTGGTGTGGAAGGACGTGCACCTGGCGTACGCGCTCCTGGCCGTCTTCGCGATCGCGCTCACCGTGCGCGAGCTGCCCCGGGACCGGGTCAGGACCCGCTGGGCCCTGCTGGTGCTTGGCCTGCTGTTCCTCACGTACGCCGCCCTCGTACGCAAGAACGGTATCCCCGCCACGATCCCCGTCTTCGCGCTGCTGGTCCTCGCGGCATGGCCGGCCCCGGGCCGGCGCCGCTGGCTGGCCGCCACCGGTGTCTTCGTCGCGGTCGTGACGGCCGGCAGCATCGCCGTGAACGCGGCCACCGACCCTTTGACCACCCGCGTGTACGCGGTGATCCCGGTGGACGACCTCATCCACGTCCTCACCCCGGACCAGGTCCGCACCGCCGCCGGACGGGCCGGCGCGGACGCGGACCTGCGCGACCGCCTCGTCACGGCCGCCACCACCTGCCAGAAGCGCGGCATCACCTCCGACGGCTACCTGCAGTGCTTCCCGCAGAGCCGGCCCTTCGACGTGACGTATCTGGACCGGCGCGCCGACGTCCTCGTCCGGATGTGGACGCAGCAGATGCCGAAGCACTGGAAGGGCTACGCGGAGTACCGGACCCGGGTCTTCGCCAAACTGCTCTTCCAGAGCAACCAGACCTTCTGGGACGGCACCCGGGTCAACGCGGGCGCCGAACTGCACCCCGACGTGCGCGAGCAGCCGCTGAACGACACGCTGCGATTCGCCCTGCGGAACTACGTGACGGGGGCCGTCCGCGACCTGCCGATGCTCTTCCAGGGCTGGTTCTGGCTGGCCGTCTCGCTGGTGCTCGTGCTGCGCCGCCGGTGGGCCGGCCCCCACGCCCGGGAGCTGCGGCTCCTCGGGGCCAGTTCCCTCCTGTACGTCCTCGCGTACCTGCCGACGGCTCCCGAGTCCAACTACCGTTACGTGTACTGGCCCGCGCTCGCCGGGACGGTCGCGCTCGTGCTCCTCGCGACCGCGTACGCGGCACGCCGCCGGGAGGCGGCCGGTGATCCGGACGCCCGTCCCGCCGTGCTTCCGGCCGGCCGGTCCCCGCAAGCCGCCCCGGCGGGCCCGCGCGAGGACGCCGGCGCCGTCGGGTGACTCCGGCCGCTGTGCCGCCTCACACCGCCACGTACGTCACCGGATCGCTTCCCGCCAGCGCCTCGGCGCGGCCCAGCTTCACCAGCCGGCGCAGGTGCGACTCGGCCTCCGAGACGGCGATGTTCCGCGATCCGTAGGGGATCTGCTCCCAGGGCCGGTTCCACTCCATCCGCTCGGCCAGCTGCCACGGTGTGAGCGGCTCGGCGAGCAGGGCGAGGAGGCCCGTCAGACGCTCCTCGTGGTGGTCCAGGAGTTCCTGTACGCGGCCCGCCGCGTCCGCGAACGCGTACTGGTGGGCCGGGAGGACCTCGGCCACGCCCAGGCGGCCGATGCGTTCCAGGGAGTCGAGGTAGTCGCCCAGCGGGTCCGTGGCGGCCGTGGCGTCGTCCGGGTCCTCGTAGAGGCCGACGTGCGGGCTGATGCCGGGGAGCAGGTGGTCGCCGGAGAAGAGGCGGCCATGGCCGGGGAGGCTGGCCGGGTGGTCCTCCTCCAGGTGCAGGCAGACGTGGCCCGGGGTGTGGCCCGGTGTCCAGATCGCCCGCAGGGTGCGGCCCGCCAGGTCGAGGAGTTCGCCCGGCACGATCTCACGGTCCGGGACCGCCGCCCGCAGCCCGGGCAGGGTGCGCATGCGGCCGCCCTTCTCGCGGGCGGCCAGCAGCGGGGCGATGTGGTCCTCGGGTGCGCCGACCGTCGTCAGCTTCGCCGCCAGGTAGGCCAGCCAGGTGCCCGGTTCCGACTCCCGGGTGCGGCGGACGATCGCCGTGTCGGCGGCGTGCATCGCGATCCAGGCCCCGGATGCCTCGCGGACCTGGCCGGAGAGGCCGTGGTGGTCGGGGTGGTGGTGCGTGATGACCACGCCGTGGATGTCGGCGATGCCCACGCCCACGGTGGCGAGCCCCGCCGTCAGGGTGTCCCAGGCCTCCGGGTCGTCCCAGCCGGTGTCGATCAGGACCGGGCCGCGGTCCGTGTCGAGCAGGTGGACCAGCGTGTGGCCCAGCGGGTTGTCCGGGATGGGGACCTTGATGCTGTGGACGCCTCCACCGTGATTGATCACCTGCGTCATGAACTCCCCATCTCTCCGCGGTCTCGGCGGCGTGCGGGGTACGGCCACGGCGCGCCGGATCCACTGTAACGAGAACTTGTTTCAGTGGTAGCCCCGGTCGACCATCTGTCCCTCCTCCTCTGCCCGGCCCGCGCAGCGGGTGCTGCCCCAGCCGTGGACTCCTGGAACTGGAACTGGTATCAGTTCTGACACAAAGTCAGGTGCCAGTCGGATGCCGGATCGCTCAGTCGGTCGGGTCACGTGCCGCGTCGCGGGAGGCAGCAGCCATGAGCGAGCTTGTCGAACACGGAAAACTGTTCATCGGCGGGGAGTTGGTGGATCCGCTCGGACGGGATGTCATCGAGGTCATCTCCCCGCACACCGAGCAGGTCATCGGCCGCGTGCCGCATGCCGCCGAGGGGGACGTGGACCGGGCCGTCGCCGCCGCCCGGCAGGCGTTCGACCACGGGCCCTGGCCGCGGATGCCGCTGGACGAGCGCATCGCCGTCGTCACGCGGATCAAGGACGCGTTCGCCGTACGGTACGAGGAGATCGCCCGGGTCATCAGCTCGGAGAACGGCACCCCGTACACCTCCAGCGTCATGGTGCAGGCCCTCGCCGCGATGATGGTGTGGGACGCGGCGATCACCGTCGCCCGCACCTTCCCGTACGAGGAACGCCGGGACGGGGCGCTCGGACCGCTGCTCGTACGGCGGGAGCCGGTCGGGGTCGTCGCGGCCGTCGTGCCGTGGAACGTGCCCCAGTTCACCGCCGCCGCCAAGCTCGCGCCCGCGCTGCTCGCCGGATGCTCGGCCGTCCTCAAGGTCTCGCCCGAATCACCCCTCGACGCCTACATCCTGGCCGAGATCGTCACCGAGGCCGGGCTGCCCGAGGGCGTGCTGTCGATCCTGCCCGCCGACCGCGAGGTGAGCGAGTACCTCGTCGGGCACCCGGGCGTGGACAAGGTCTCCTTCACCGGGTCCGTCGCCGCCGGCCGGCGCGTCATGGAGGTCGCCTCGCGCAACCTCACCCGCGTCACCCTGGAGCTCGGCGGGAAGTCCGCCGCCCTGATCCTTCCCGACGCGGACCTGGACGCGGCCGTCGCCGGCATCGTGCCCTTCGCCTGGATGATCAACGGCCAGGCCTGCGTGGCCCAGACCCGGATCCTCGTGCCGCGTTCCCGCTACGAGGAGACCGCCGAGGCCTTCGCCGCCGCCGCCGGAGCGCTGAAGATCGGCGACCCCCTCGACCCCGCCACCGAACTGGGCCCGCTCGTCGCGCAGCGCCAGCAGCAGCGCTCCCTCGAATACATCCGGATCGGGCAGGAGGAGGGCGCGAAGGTCCTGACCGGGGGCGGCCGTCCGGCGTCGCAGGAGCGCGGCTGGTACGTGGAGCCGACCCTCTTCGGAGACGTGGACAACTCCATGCGCGTCGCCCGCGAGGAGATCTTCGGCCCGGTCATCTGCCTGCTGCCGTACGGCGACGAGGACGAGGCCGTGAAGATCGCCAACGACTCCGAGTACGGTCTCAGCGGCAGCGTCTGGACCGCCGACACCGAGCGCGGCATCGACATCGCCCGCCGGGTCAGGACCGGCACGTACAGCGTGAACACCTTCAGCCTCGACATGCTCGGCCCGTTCGGCGGCTACAAGAACTCCGGCCTGGGACGGGAGTTCGGACCCGAGGGCTACGGGGAGTACTTCGAGCACAAGATGATCCACCTGCCCGCCGGTTACGGGAGCGAGGCCTGATGGGGGACCGGTGGAGCGTCGAGGTCGACCGGGGCGTCTGCATCGGGTCGGGGATGTGCGTGAACCACGCGCCGGACGGGTTCCGGCTGGACACCGCCCGGCAGTCCCACCCCGTCGACCCCGAGACCGACGCCAACGAGCGGATCCTCGCCGCCGCCGAGGGCTGCCCGGTCGAGGCCATCACGGTCGCGCTGGCCGACTCGGGAGAGGTGGTGTTCCCGCCGGAGGACTGAGGGGCCTGCGGGGCCGGGGGTGCGGCGCTATGGACCCGCGCCCCCTCGGGCGGGCGGGGCCACCAGCGAATCGGACCGGTGCGAGCGCGGACGGCCTTCAGCGGGTGCCGGTGGGCCGTGCGCCCGACAACAGGTGCAGCCGCAGCGCCAGTTGCAGTTCCAGCGCCCGGTCCGGCTCGTTCCAGTCCCGGCCCAGCAGCACCTGGATCCGGTCGAGGCGCTGCACCACCGTGTTCACGTGCACGTGCAACTCGTCCTTGGCCCGGATCAGGCTGCCACCCGCGGCGAAGTACGCGCCCAGCGTCCGCACCAGATGAGTGCCGCGCTGCGCGTCGTACTCCAGCAGCGGCCCCAGGGCCGCCGACACGAAGCCGTCCACGTCCTGGGCGTTGCCCAGGACCACGCCCAGGAAGCCGAGTTCCTCCACGCACGCGCCCTCGCCCGTACGCCCCAGCACCCGCATCGCCCGCAGACACCTCACGGCCTCGCCGTACGCCGCCGCCAGCTCCCGGGGGCCCCCGGCCGGCCCGGCGGCGGCCACGGTGACCGGGGACTGCGCCAGCTGGCCCAGCTGGGCCGCCGCCGAGCGGGCCGCGCGTCCCGCGTCCGCGCCGTCTCCCTCGATCAACAGCACGACCGTGCCCGCGTGTTCGGCGCTCACGCCGTGGATGTCCCCGCCGAACAGATAACGCATGGCGGCCGGGGCCAGCCGCTCCCGCGCCCCGGTCTCCGCGACCAGCAGCAGATGCGGGCGGTCCAGGTCGATGCCCAGGCGGCGGCCGCGCTCGGCCAGCCCCGCCGGATCGCGGCCGGCGTCCGTCAGCAGGTCGGCGATCAGCTCGCCGCGGATCCGGTTCTCCGTCTCGGCCACCGTGCGGCGCAGCAGCAGGAGCAGCCCCGTGACCACCGCCGAGCGTTCGAACAGCCGGCGGTCGGAGTCGTCCAGCGCCCGCCCGCGGTGCAGCACCAGCCCGGCCAGCAGCTCCTGCCCGGCGAGCACCGCGCAGACCACCCGCCCGTCGCGGTGCACGGCACGCGCCCCCGTACGGGACTCCTCGGCCGCCTCCGCCAGCCATCCGGCGTCCATGCTGTCGGCGGCGAAGCCGCTGCCGTCCGGGCGCACCGCGGCCAGCGGGCGCCCGCCCGGGTCGTGAATGGTCAGCGGTGAGTCGAGCAGCCCGGCGACGGCCGCCGCGACGTCCTTCACGTCCCTGCCCCGCAGGACCAGGTCCGTCAGCCGGTCGTGCGACTCCTCGGCCCGCTGCATGGCCGCCGAGTGCGCCCGTACGGAGGCGTTGGCCTCGGCCAGTTCCGCGTTCGCCTCCGCCAGCTCGGCCAGGGCCGCGGTGGTGTCGGCGAGCGCGCGGGCCGTGTCGATGGCGATGGCGGCGTGCGCGGCCAGCGAGCACAGCAGCGCCACCTCGTCGGGGCTGAAGACCCGCGGCGCCCGGTCGGCCGCGAACAGGACACCGATCACCTTGCCCGTACCGCCCCGGCTGGAGCCGAGCAGCAGGGGCACGCCCAGAATGGCGACCAGGCCCTCGTCCAGGACGCCGGCGTTGATGTTGCGGGTGTGGTGGAAGCGTTCGTCGGCGGGGTAGTCCGGTGTCGCGTACGGGCTCGCGGTCTGTGCCACCAGGCCGCCCAGTCCCTCGCCGAGCTCCAGGCGCAACCGCTGGAAGAGCACCGAGACCGACCCGTCCGTCACCCGCATGTAGGTGTCGCCCGCCTCCTCGTCCGGCAGCGTCAGATAGGCCGTGTCCGTGCCCAGCAGCATCCTGGCCCGCCGCACGATCGCCTTCAGCACGTCGTCCAGATCGCGGGAGGCCGCCAGGTCGCCCGCCGTGTCGAACAGCGCGGTGAGCTGGAGCTCGCGGCGCCGGTGCTGCCGCAGGGCGCCCCGGATCCGCAGCGCGGTGGCCGTGGCCCGCTCCACCTCGGCGAGCTCCTCGGCGGGCACACCGTCCCCCCGCGCCTGCGAGGAGACCGCCCCCAGCGCCTCGGCGGGCGCGTCGTCGGCCAGCAGGTCGAACAGGCGCCGGAGGTGGGGCGCGGCGGAGGGGAGCGGTTCAGGCATGGCGTCCAGCGTTCGTAGGGGGTGGTCCGGGGCCGGTCAGTTGGCGGTCCAGCCGCCGTCCATGGAGAGCGAGGTGCCCGTGATGTGGCCGGTGCGCGGCCCGCACAGCCACAGGACCGCCTCGGCGACGTCCGCCGGCTCGATCAGCCGCTTGATCGCGCTGCGCTCCAGCATCACCCGCCCCACCACGTCCGCCTCCGAGATGCCGTGCGTCCGTGCCTGGTCGGCGATCTGGTTCTCGACCAGGGGAGTGCGGACGTAGCCGGGGCTGACGCAGTTGCTCGTCACCCCGTACTCCGCCGCTTCGAGCGCGACCACCTTGCTCAGCCCCTCCAACGCGTGCTTGGCCGTCACATAGGCCGACTTGTAGGGACTCGCGCGCAGCCCGTGCACCGACGAGATGTTGACCACGCGCCCCCAGCCGCGTTCGTACATGCCCGGAAGGGTCCGGCGCAAGATGCGGAACGGGGTCTCCACCATCACGCGCTGGATCAGCGCGAAGCGGTCCGGCGGGAACTCGTGGACGGGCGCGACGTGCTGGATCCCCGCGTTGTTGACCACGACGTCCGCATCGGCCGGCAGCGTGTCGACGACCGCGGGGTCGGACAGGTCCACCACCCAGGCCGTCCCGCCGATCTCCTCAGCCAGGCTCTTCGCCGCCTCGCCGGACCGGTCCACCACATGCACATGCGCTCCCGCAGAGGCCAGCGCCTGCGCACAGGCCCGCCCGATCCCGCTCGCCGCACCGGTGACCAGCGCGGTGCGCCCGGCCAGCAGCGGTTCTGCGGGTACCTGCGGTGATCCGCCGAGGGAAGGGGCGGCGGGCTCGTGATCCGGTCTGCGGGAAGTCTCCATGGCCGTCACCGTAGGTACGCGGCGGCCCGTGTCACATGGCGCCGGTGCACACACCCTCCCGCCCCGGCATGGTGGCGGCGTACGTGGTGCCTCACGGCGCGGGGACGCCCTGCCGCGTGGCCCCGGACCGCACAAGGGCCCGGTCGCACACACCCGGCACGCGCCGGTGTCCGCCCGGCACATGGGCGCGGATGCCCCCTGCTCATAGGTTCCGGCAGCAACCCGATCCCCCGCACGCACCGACCAGGGAGGCACCCGTGCGCCCATCGATCCTGAGACGCCTGCTCCGCCGCGTCGCGTCCACGGCCGTCCTCGGCCTGCTCGCGGCGACACTGGGCACCACCGCCGCCGCGACACCGGCCGCAGCCGCGGCCGGCGGCCTCCAGCAGGTCACCGGCTTCGGCTCCAACCCCGGCAACCTGCAGATGTACGCCTACACACCCGCCGGGCTCCCGGCCGGCGCGCCCCTGGTCGTCGCCCTGCACGGCTGTACGCAGACGGCCTCCGCGTACTACACGAACTCCGGCTGGCCGAAGTTCGCCGACGCGTGGGGCTTCTCCGTGGTCTTCCCGCAGACCACGTCCGCGAACAACTCGTTGTCCTGCTTCAACTGGTTCGACCCGGCCGATGACACCCGGGGCAGGGGCGAGGCCGCGTCCGTCGTGCAGATGGTCGAGTACGCGAAGCAGACCTACGGCTCGGACGGCAGGCGGGTGTACGTCACCGGCCTCTCGGCGGGCGGCGGCATGACCGCGGACCTGCTGGCCGCCTACCCGGACGTGTTCGCGGGCGGCTCCGTGGCCTCGGGGCTGCCCGCCCAGTGCGCGACGAGCCAGGCGGCCGCGTCCGGCTGCCAGACGGGCCCGCAGAAGCTCACCCCCGCCCAGTGGGGCGACAAGGTGCGCGGCGCCTATCCGGGCTACAGAGGCCCCTGGCCCCGCGTGGCCATCTGGCAGGGCACCTCGGACTACACGGTCTACCCGGCGAACGCCACGGCCCTGCGCGACCAGTGGACAAACGTCTGGGGCATCGGCCAGACCCCGTCGTCCACCGACACCCTGCCCGGGAACACCACCCGCAGCGTCTACGACGACGCCTCCGGGAACCCGGCCGTGGAGACGTACTCCCTCTCCGGCATGGGCCACGGCCTGCCCGTCAGCCCCGGCTCGGGCGCCCAGAACTGCGGGACGACGGCCGCGTACTTCCTGAACACGATCTGCTCGGCGTACTACACGGGCGTCTTCTGGGGCCTGGACGGCGGTACCCCCGGCGGGGGCGGCGACCAGCTGCCGGCGCCCGCGGGCGTGAGCGTCACCGGCACCACGGACACCACCGCCGCCCTGTCCTGGAAGGCGGTCGAGGGTGCCGCCTCGTACGCCGTCCACCGCAACGGCACGAAGATCGCCTCGCCCACCGCCACCACGTACACGGACACCGGCCTCACCGCCGGGACCGCCTACCGCTACACCGTGACGGCGATCGACGCCGAGGGCACGGCAGGCACCGCCTCGGCCCAGGTGACGGCGACCACCACCGGCGGCAGCACGCCCGCCACGTGCTACTCGGCCACCAACTACGCGCATGTGGCGGCAGGCAGGGCGCACACGTCCGGCGGGTACGTGTACGCCAACGGCTCGGACCAGAACATGGGCCTCTACAACGTGTTCGTCACCCACACCCTGAAGGAGTCCCCTGCGGGGTACTTCGTGATCGCCGACAGCGGCTGCACCACCGGCTGACGGGGAAGGGGTGGGCCCGGCCCTCGGCCGGGCCCACCCCTCATGCCCGTGCGAGCTTTACCAGCCGGTCGGCGATCTCCCGTCCGCCCCGCTCGCCCGTGAGGACCGTGTAGTGGTTCACGTCCTTCATCGGTACCGGCTCCACCCGGGTCCCGCCCAGGTCCGCCGCCGCGAGCCGGTCCTCGTCGTACAGCCCCTGCTCCTCGTCCATCAGGCCGCGCGCCGCCCACAGCAGGGTCGCCCCGACGGGCAGCTTCCGTACCGCCGTGAGCACCTCCTCGCCGAACAGGCCGACGCCGTCCGCGCGGATCGCCTCGATCCGGCAGGACGAGCGCAGGGCGGGCTCCTCGCCCGTCAGGTCGCGCTGGATGTACGCGTCCACCTCGTCCGACCACGCGCCCGCGAACGCCGGATGCGCCCGCCAGAAGGCGCGGTAGGCGGCCCGGTCCGTGAAGGTCATCGACAGCCGGTCCATCGCCGGGCCGATCACCGCCGTCAGCAGCTCGTCGGGCGTCAGGTGTGTGGGCGCGGGGAAACCGATGCCGCCGTCGACGAGCAGCAGCGGGCCGAAGCGGTCCGGGTGCCTCACCGCGGCCAGCGCCGCCACGAACGCGCCCATCGAGTGGCCGGCCAGTACCACCCGCTCCAGGCCCAGCGCCTCGGTCAGGGCGGCCACGTCGTCCGTGTGCGCGGCGATGCCGTACGGGCCCGGGAGGCCCGAACTCCCCGCCCTGCCCCGCAGGTCGGGGGCGATCAGCGTGACGCGGCCGGCCAGCTGCCGGGCCACCGCGGCCCAGGAGAGCGCGTTGGCGGTGATGCCGTGCAGCGCCACCACCGTCGGCGCCTGCGGATCGGTGGCCGGCCAGCGCAGTGCGGCCAACTCGCCCCCGCTCACGGGGACTTTGATCTCCTCGTACGCAATCACTGGTCTGCGGTCTCCTTCCGGTGGGCGACGGCCCTCAGCCTGGACGGCAGCCGGGCCAGGCCGCCGGGCAGCAGATGTACCACGGCGACGAACAGCACGCCCAGCAGGAACAGCGGCTGGGAGAGCGGGACGCGGAGCACCGCGGGCAGGTCGGCGACCGTGCCCGAGCCGGCCAGATCGCCCAGCCGGTGGTCCGCCCACGTGTAGAGGATCCCGCCGACCATCGGGCCCCAGCGGGTGCCCGAACCGCCCAGCACCACCATCACCAGCAGCGACAGCGTGAAGTCGGAGGTGGTGGTCTGGGGCGTGGAACCGCCGGTCAGGAGCAGGTGCACGATGCCGCCGAGCGCGGCGAGCGCGCCCGCGACCACGAAGGCCGTCAGCTTGAAGCCGTACGGTTTCAGGCCCAGCACCTCCACCCGGCGCTCGTTCTCCTTGATGCCCTCCCAGACGCGGCCGGTGGGGGAGCGGACCGCCCAGGCGACGACGGACAGGGTCAGCACGAGGTAGGCCAGCGCGATCCAGTAGAGATTCGCGGTGTGGTCGATGCCGACGAGCCAGGACGGCAGCAGACCGGCCGGAGCCGCCCGGCCCTCCTCGCCGCCGGTGATACCGCCGGGGTTGCGGGACACCAGGATCGAGCCCGCCTGGGCGAAGGCCAGGGTCACCATGGAGAACCCGATGCCGGTGACGCGCAGGCTCACCGACCCCAGCACGAGGGCCAGTGCGATGCCGAAGAGCAGGCCGAGGACCGCGGCGAGCGCGAAGGGCAGACCCGCCTCCAGCAGGAACACGTTGGTGGCGTAACTGCCCGAGGCGAAGTACAGGGCGTGGCCGAACGAGAGCAGTCCGGTGCGCCCGAGCAGAAGGTCGTAGCCCGTGGCCAGCGCGCCGAACAGGAGGCAGGTGGCGAGGAGCTGGAGACTGCCCGCGCTGCCGAGCGGACCGTCCAGCAGTCCGGGCACGGGCACGGCGCTGAACGGTGCGACGACCAGGAGCAGCAGGACGGCGGCGGGCCACCAGCGCAGCAGCCGGGGTGTGCCGGCCCGAGGCGCCGGGGTGACAGGGCCTTCGGTGCGCTCGTGTGTCTCGGTGGTGGGGGTGCTCACGCGAGCCTCCCCGTCAGTCCGCGCGGGCGGATCAGCAGCAGCGCGGCGAGCAGGACGACGACCGCCAGATCGCCGAGGCCCGCGGCGGTGTAGTAGTTGGCGAACTGCTGGACCAGGCCGATGACGACGGACGCCACGGCGGCGCCGGTCACCGAACCCATGCCGCCGGTGACCACGACGACGAACGCGAAGATCAGCAGCGAGGTGCCCTGGCGGGGGTCGACCGAGCCGAAGTACAGCCCGCCCAGCGCCCCGCCGAGGGCCGCGGCGCAGCCCCCGATCGCGAAGACGAGCGTGAACGCCCTGCGGACGTCGATGCCGAGCGCGGTGACCATGGCCCGGTCCTCGACGCCCGCCCGTACGACGAGTCCGTGCCGGGTCCGGCCCAGGAAGAGCCGGAGCGCCACCAGGACCACGACGGCCGCCGCGATCAGGACGAGGCGGTTGACCGGGACCTGGGCGCCCAGCAGCCCGAAGGTGCCGGACAGGGCCTCGGGCCCGGGGAAGGTCCGGGCGTCCGGGCCCCAGATGCCCGACAGCAGCGCCGGGACGGCGAGCCCCACCCCGACCGTGGCCAGCACCTGCTCGCGCGGCCGGGTGTAGAGCGGGCGGACGACGGCGAGTTCCAGGAGTACGGCGGCCGCGGTGCCCACCGCCGTACCGAACAGGACCGCGAGGACGAAGCCGGCGCCGCCGGGTCCCGCGCCGGGCAGGTTCCCGGACGCCGCCCACCAGGTGCCGTACGCACCGATGGACAGCAGCGCCCCGTGCGCGAAGTTGAGGACGTCCATCAGGCCGAAGATCAGGGAGAGTCCGGACGCGATGAGGAAGTAGAGGGCCCCCAGACCGAGTCCGGTCATGGTGAGCAGGACGAGGGTGGACATCAGGAATCCGCCTCCGCGGTGTGAGGGGTCAGCGGTCCGTGGCCCACGCCGAGCAGCCTGCGGGCCGCCTCCGCGTCGCCGAGCAGTTCGTCCGCCGGGCCCCGGTGAGCGGTCCGGCCGTCGGCCAGCACGACACAGTGCGCGGCCAGCCGGCGCACGACGGCGAGGTTCTGCTCCACGAGCAGCACCGGCACCGCCTCGGCGGCCCGCTCCAGCACCTGTGCGACCTCGGTGACCACCTTCGGCGCGAGGCCCTTGGTCGGTTCGTCCGCGATGATCAGCCGGTTGGTGTTGAGCAGGGTGCGGCCGATGGCGACCATCTGCTGCTGGCCGCCGGACAGTGTCCCGGCCAACTGCCGCGCCCGCTGCTTCAGTTCGGGGAAGAGTTCATGGACCAGTGCGTAGGCCGGCTCGCCCGCGCCGCGCCGTTCCGCCAGCCGCAGGTTCTCCGCCACGGTCAGCCCGGCGAAGACGCCCCGGTCCTCGGGGGCGTAGCCGATCCCGCGCCGGACCAGCGCGTGCGTCGGCAGCGCCACGGTCTCCTCGCCGTCGAGGCGGACGCTGCCGCTGCGCGGGACGAGGCCGAGGATGCCCCGTACGGTCGTGGTCTTGCCGGCCCCGTTGCGGCCGAGCAGGGCGGTCACGCCGTGGCCGGCGACGTCCAGGCCGACGCCGTGCAGGATGTGGCGGCCACCGATCAGGACCCGCAGGTCCGTCACGTCGAGCAGGGGTTGCTCCGTCACAGCCCCTCCCCGAGGTAGGCCTGCTGCACGGTCGGGTCGGCGGTCACGGCTTCGGGGGTGTCCAGGGCGAGGAGGCGCCCGTGGTGCATCACGGCGAGCCGGTCCGCGAGGCCCAGCAGGACATCCATGTGGTGCTCGACCATGAGGACCGTGCGGCCCTCCTCCCGGTGCAGGGTGCGGATCAGTTCGGTCAGCGCCGGGACCTCCTCGGCGCTCACCCCGGCCATCGGCTCGTCGAGCAGCATCAGCCGGGGCTCGCCCACCAGCAGCACGGCGAGCTCCAGCTTCCGCTTCTCGCCGTGCGACAGTTCGGCGGCCGTGGCCCGGGCCCGGTGGCCGAGACCGGTGCGCTCCAGAACTCCGGCGACATCGGCGGTGAACGGGTCGGCGCGCCGCCAGAGGCGGTACGAGCCGCCCCGGGCGGCCTGCGCGGCCAGCCGGACGTGGTCGGCCACCGTCATCGCGGGCCAGAGGCTGGAGGTCTGGAACGTCCGGCCGATGCCGCGCCGGGCGCGGAGGTGCGCGGGCCGGTCCGTGATGTCCGCGCCGTCCAGCGCGATCGTGCCGGCGGTGGGCAGGGTCAGTCCGCTGATCAGGTTGAACAGGGATGTCTTGCCCGCCCCGTTGGGGCCGATGAAGGCGAGGAACTCGCCCTCGCGGACGCTCAGGGTGATGTCCTGGACGATGGTCGCGCCGCCGACGCTCCAGCCGGTTCCGTCCAGCCGGAGCACCGGGTCCGCGGGGTCCGCCGGGCCGCCGTCCTGGCGCCCGGGGGTGTGGGGTGCGCTCACGGTTCAGCCCGCCGAGGGCTTCGCGGGCGGCGCCACGGTGTCCATCGCCTCGGTGTCCAGCAGCTCCGGCTTCAGGGCGGCGCCCTTGCCGGACAGCCGGGCCACGAACATCGGCTGGAGCAGCGCGTGGTCCTCGGCCCGGACCTGCTGCTTGCCCTTGGCCCCGTCGAAGGTCCAGCCCTCCAGGGCCTTCACCATCGCGTCCGGGTCGGTGGCGCTGCCCTCGGCGACGGCGTGCACGATCATCTGGGCGGCGGCGAAGCCGTCCGGGGTGAACAGGTCGGGCGTGCCGCCGGCCTTCGTCACCGATTCGAGCATGGCCTTCTCCACGGCGTTGCCGCCGCCCGCACCCGGGAAGTAGTGCGCCAGGAACGACACCTTGGCCCCGGCCGCCCCGAAGACCGGGTACGAGGCGGTCCCGGCGAGCCCGGTGACGACCTTGCCCGCGCCCAGCACGCCCTGCTGGTCCAGCGCGGTCCACAGCGCCGGGGCGGTCGAGCCGGCCCAGGCGACGAAGACCAGGTCCGGCCCGCCCGCCTTGACCTGCCGGGCGAACGGGGTGAGGTCCGTCGCACTGGGCGGCGCCAGCACGGAGCCGACCTTCGCGCCCTTCGCGCCGAGCACCGCCTTCACGGCGGCGACGTTGGCCTGGCCGAACGTGGAGTCCTGGGCGAGGACCGTGACCTTCTTGCCCCCGGCGTCGCCGAGCATCGCGCCCGCCGTCAGGATGTCCTGGTAGGACTGCCGGCCCGAGCGGAACGTGTAGTCGTTGACGCCGGTCACCGCGTCGGTGGCCGCCGGGCCGCTGACGTACAGCACCTTGTTCTGCGCGGCGAGCGGTGCCATCTGGAGGGCGACGCCGGAGTCGGTGGTGCCGGCCAGCACCTTGTAGCCCTTGCCGATCAGGTTCTTCGCGGCGGAGACGGCCTTGCCGGGGTCACCCGCGTCGTCCTGCTCGGTGGCCTCGATGCGGTGGCCGGCGACCTTGCCGGTGCCCTTGGTCGCGTAGTCCAGGCCTGCCATGAAGCCGTCGCGGTACTGCTTGCCGTAGTCCGCGAGCAGTCCGGTCCGGGAGTAGACCAGGCCGACCTTCACGGTCGCGTCGTCGGACTTCCCGGACCCGCCGGCCCCGGAGTCGCCCGCCGTGCCGGCGGCGGTGCAGCCGGTCAGCAGCAGACCGGCGGCGGCCAGGACGGCGACGGCACGGATGTCGGTGAGGGATCTGCGGGATCTGCTGGCTCGGCTGGTTCTGCGACGCATGGTGACCGGCTCCTCGGCGTGTTCCTGTGATGTCGCCGAACCGTATGAAGACCGTGCCGTCGTCGATATGGTGCAGGGAACCCCACCTGACCCGGGAGGCGTGTGGGCGCCGCACATGGGCAGGGTTGGGATCGAGTCAGGGAGCCGGATCCGGTTCCGTCAGGTCGATCAGCCGGCAGACCGTCTCGATGTCGATCTTGACCTGCGCGATCGACGCCCGGCCGGACAGCCAGGTGATCAGTGCCGAGTGCCAGGTGTGCTCGATGACCCGGACGGCCGAGAGCTGTTCGAGCGTCGGGTGCTCCAGCCCCATCGCGTCCAGGATGATCGCCGTCGTGAGCCGCGAGACCGTGTCCACCTCGGGGCTGACGCTGCGGTCGGCGAAGGTCAGGGCGCGCACCATCGCGTCCGCCAGATGCGGTTCGCGCTGCATCGCGCGGAAGGCCCGCATCAGGGTGTCGGCGACCCGTTCCGCCGCGTCGTCCCCGGCCGGGGGCCGTTTGCGGAGCGTGCCGTGCATGTGCTGGAGCTGGTCCTGCATGGTGGCGACCAGCAGATGGACCTTGGACGGGAAGTAGCGGTACAGGGTGCCCAGGGCCACCCCCGCGGCCTCCGCCACCTCGCGCATCTGGACGGCCTCGAACCCGCCCCTGCTGGCGAGCTGGGCGCTGGCGTGCAGGATACGGCGGCGGCGGGCCTCCTGGCGTTCCGTCAGGGGTGGCGATGCCGGTCTGGCTTCCGCTGTCATGTGTTCCATCCCGAGGCTTCTCTCCGCGGCCGCGAGGCTGCGGCGGCCGGTCCGGCGGCGCACAGCATGCCAGGGTGTGTGCCGTGGCGCGAATCACCTGATCCGGCCGTTGTACCGTTGCTACCTGCCGGTAGATTCGTAGCTCATTGAACGGTCCGGTCTATAACTTGTTCTAGATTAGCGCGAGCGGATACGCTCCGGCGGACACGCAGTGAGAAGGGGGCCGAGTGTGACCGCTGAGGCCATAGAGTCGGGCCCCCGTACGGGCGCCGATACGTCGGACGCAGGCGCCGGCCCGGCCGGCGACCGGCCCCTGCGCATCGCGCTCCTCACGTACAAGGGCAATCCGTACTGCGGCGGCCAGGGCGTCTACGTACGCCACCTCGCCCGGGAGCTCGCCCGTCTCGGCCACAGCGTCGAGGTGATCGGCGCCCAGCCCTATCCCGTGCTCGACGAGGGCGTCCCGCTCACCGAGCTGCCGAGCCTGGACCTCTACCGGCAGCCCGACCCGTTCCGCACCCCGAAGCGCGGCGAGTACCGCGACTGGATCGACGCCGCCGAGGTCGCCACCATGTGGACCGGCGGCTTCCCCGAACCGCTCACCTTCAGCCTGCGAGCCCGGCGCCACCTCGCGGCCCGGCGCGGCGAGTTCGACGTGATCCACGACAACCAGACGCTCGGCTACGGGCTCCTCGCCGACCTGGGCGCCCCGCTCGTCACCACGATCCACCACCCGATCACCGTCGACCGGCAGCTCGACCTGGACGCCGCCCCGACCCGTCGCCGCCGCGCCTCGGTACGCCGCTGGTACGCCTTCACCCGCATGCAGAAGCGGGTCGCGCGCAAACTGCCGTCCGTGCTCACCGTCTCGGGCTCCTCCAAGCAGGAGATCGTCGACCACCTCGGTGTGGACCCCCGTCGCGTCCGTGTCGTGCACATCGGCGCCGACACCGATCTGTGGTCGCCCGACGCATCCGTCGCCGAGGTGCCCGGCCGGATCGTCACCACCTCCAGCGCCGACGTCCCGCTCAAGGGCCTCGTCCACCTCGTCGAGGCGCTGGCCAAGCTCCGTACCGACAACCCCGCCGCGCACCTGGTCGTCGTCGGCCGCCGCGCCGAGGACGGCCCGGTCGCCCAGGCCATCGAACGGCACGGACTCGGGGACGCCGTCGAGTTCGTCAAGGGCATCAGCGACACCGAACTCGTCGACCTGGTGCGCAGCGCCCAGATCGCCTGCGTCCCCTCGCTGTACGAGGGCTTCTCGCTGCCCGCCGCCGAGGCCATGGCCACCGGCACCCCGCTCGTCGCCACCACCGGCGGTGCGATCCCCGAGGTCGCGGGCCCGGACGGCGAAACCTGTCTGGCGGTCCCGCCCGCCGACCCCGGCGCCCTGGCCGACGCGCTCGGCCGGCTGCTCGGCGACCCGGAGCTGCGTACCCGGCTCGGGGCGGCGGGCCGCGCACGGGTCCTCGCCCGGTTCACCTGGAAGCAGGCGGCCATCGGCACGGCCGCGCTGTACCGGGAGGCGATCGCGGCCCGCGCCGCGACCGGCCCCGGCGGCCGAAGGTGACGACGCTCCTCACCCGCATCCTTCCTCTCCGACTCCGACCCCTCGACCGCGAAAGCAGGCATTCGTGCTGACCGTGGACTTCACCCGCTTCCCGCTCGCCGCAGGCGACCGAGTGCTCGACCTGGGCTGCGGCGCCGGACGCCACGCCTTCGAGTGCTACCGGCGCGGCGCCCAGGTCGTGGCGCTCGACCAGAACGGGGAGGAGATCCGCGAGGTCGCGAAGTGGTTCGCCGCGATGAAGGAGGCCGGGGAGGCGCCCGAGGGTGCCACCGCCACCGCGATGGAGGGCGACGCGCTCAACCTGCCGTTCCCCGACGCGTCCTTCGACGTCGTGATCATCTCCGAGGTCATGGAGCACATCCCGGACGACAAGGGCGTGCTCGCCGAGATGGTCCGGGTCCTGAAGCCCGGCGGCCGGATCGCGATCACCGTGCCGCGCTACGGCCCCGAGAAGGTCTGCTGGACGCTCTCCGACGCCTACCACGAGGTGGAGGGCGGTCACATCCGCATCTACAAGGCCGACGAACTGCTGGGCAAGATCCGCGGCGCCGGCCTCAAGCCGTACGGCAGCCATCACGCCCACGCCCTGCACTCGCCGTACTGGTGGCTCAAGTGCGCCTTCGGTGTCGACAACGACAAGGCGCTGCCGGTGCGGGCGTACCACAAGCTGCTCGTCTGGGACATCATGAAGAAGCCGACGGTCACCCGGGTCGCCGAGCAGCTGCTCAACCCGGTCGTCGGCAAGTCCTTCGTGGCCTACGCGACCAAGCCGCACCTGCCCGTCGCCGCGGCCGCCCCGGCCCCCGCGCGGGCCGACGACTCCGCCAGGGCCGAGGCGTGAGTCTTCCCGAGCGGACCGAACACCTCGTCCTGCCCGGAGTGCTCACCGCCGGGGAGGCTGCCGAGACCGTCGCTGCGGTCCTCGCCGTGCAGTGCGACGACGGCGCGATCCCGTGGTTCCGCGGCCATCACCTCGACCCGTGGGACCACACCGAGGCCGCCATGGCCCTGGACGCGGCCGGCGAGCACGCCGCCGCGGAACGCGCGTACGAGTGGCTCGCCCGCAACCAGAACGAGGACGGCTCCTGGTACGCGGCCTACCACGACGGCGACCCACAGCAGCCGACCGACCGGGGCCTGGAGACCAACTTCTGCGCCTACGTGGCCGTCGGCGTCTGGCACCACTACCTCGCCACGGGCGACGACGCGTTCGTCGACCGGATGTGGCCGACGGTCTTCGCCGCCGTCGAGTTCGTCCTGCGGCTCCAGCAGCCCGGTGGGCAGATCGGCTGGAAGCGGGAAGCCGACGGCACCCCGGTGACGGACGCGCTGCTGACCGGCTCCTCCTCCATCCACCAGGCCCTGCGCTGTGCGCTCGCCATCGCCGAGTTCCGTGAAGAGCCGCAGCCCGACTGGGAGTTGGCGACCGGGGCACTGGGGCACGCGATCCGCAGCCACCCGGAGCGCTTCCTCGACAAGAGCCATTACTCGATGGACTGGTACTACCCGGTCCTCGGGGGTGCGATCGGCGGGCCGGCGGCCCAGCGGCGGATCGACGAGGGCTGGGAGCGCTTCGTCGTCCCGGGCCTCGGTGTGCGCTGCGTGCTGCCCAACCCGTGGGTGACCGGCGGCGAGAGCTGTGAACTGGCCCTGGCCCTCTGGGTGATGGGCGAGTCCGACCGGGCCCTGGAGATCCTCCAGTCGATCCAGCACCTGCGGGCCGAGGGCGGGATGTACTGGACGGGGTACGTCTTCGAGGGCGACCGGGCGTTCTGGCCCGAGGAGCAAACGGCGTGGACCGCCGGTTCGCTCCTGCTGGCGGTGGCCGCCCTCGGGGGGGACGAGGCGACCACCGCGGTCTTCAGCGGGGAGAGGCTGCCTAAGGGCCTTGAGCCCGACTGCTGCGGCTGAGGGGCTCGACTGCTCCCACGGCGCGCTGCTCAGTGCCGGATGCGGCCGGCCACCGCGTGCCCGACGAACAGGTACACCACGGCGGCAAGACCGTATCCGCAGACGACCCGGGCCCATGCCGCGTCGAAGGTGAACAGGTCGTACGACCAGCCGGCGAGCCACCGGGCGCTGTGCTGCACGAAGTCGACCAGGTCGTTGCCCCGGTTGGCGTCGAGCAGGTACATCAAGATCCACAGGCCGATGATGAAAGCCATGATGTCGGCCACCACGGCTATGACACGTGCTGCGGTACTGCTTCCGTTGCCTCGTCTGTAAGACATGGACTCCGGATTGCCGCTTTCGGCCGAACGAAACCCGGACGGCGGTCCCCGGTGGCGGCACGGGCCGGCCGCGGCCAGCCTTGCGGGGGAGTGCCGGGACCCGGCACCCACCGTGATGTGCCCGGTCAGGGAGGCCCGCCGTGCCCCGTTCCGTACCGCTCCGCCGACTGCTCGTGGCGCTGCTGCTGTCCTGCTCCGTGCTGGTGAGCACCGCCGCGTGCGGGAGCGACGACGGCAACAGCAGCAGCGCGAGCAGTTCGGCGTCGCCCACCGGCACGTCGTCGGCCGAGGCGCAGAAGTTCGCCAAGACGCGGTTCGTCGCCAACGCGGGTCTCGCGGCGGGCGCGACGTACCAGTGGATCGTCAAGCCGTACCGCGCCGGGAAGTTCAAGAAGGGTGCGGACGGGCGGACCTTCGCGCTGGTCAAGGCAGGGCTCGCGGGCGGCTTCGCCTACAACCGGCTCAAGGCCGCCTCGGAGAACGCCAAGGGCGACCCGCTGCTGTCGAAGGCCGTCGCCCCGCTGACCGCGGGCATCGCGTCCCTCAAGGGCATGGCCACCAAGCTTCGCAAGGGCGAGATGGGGGACGGGGACATCGGCGCGTTCGAGAGCGTCATCAACAACATCAAGGACGCAGGGAAGAGCGCGGGCGCCGAGGTCGAGGACAAGGTGCCGTCCGCCTCGCAGCTCGGCGGATAACCGCATGTGGGGGTGGTCATGCCCGCACTAGAGTGCGGGCATGACCACCCCCCTCGCGCATGAGCGCTACTGCGACGAAATCGTTTCGCTGACCGACTCGTTGAGGACGGCGATCAACGGCGCGGACCTCGAAGCGACCGTCCCGACCTGCCCGGAGTGGACGCTGCGCGACCTCGCTGTCCACGTCGGCGGCGCGCACCGCTGGGCCGGGGAGATCATCCGCACCCGGGCCACCGAGGAGCTTCCGGACGAACAGGTGCCGGCGTTCACCCCCGACGGGGACGATCCCGCCGTGCTCGACGCCTGGCTGGCGGCCGGGGCGGCCGGGACCGCCGAGGCGCTGAGGGAAGCGGGCCCGGACGCGGAGGTCTGGTCCTGGTACCGGGACCGCAGCGCCGGCTTCTGGGCGCGCCGAATGACGCTGGAGACGGTCGTCCACCTGGCGGACGCGTCCCTGGCAGCGAAGGTCCCGTACACGATGGCGCCCGACCTGGCCGCCGACACGATCGACGAGTGGCTGGAGATCGTCGCCCACGCCCAGGCCGAGGGCGACCCGGAGGCCGCGGAGCTGCGCGGTGGAGGCCGCTCCATCCACCTGCACGCCACGGACGTACCGGACGCCGAGTGGCTCGTCGAGTTCGGCGAGGACGGCTTCACGTGGCGCCGCGCGCACGGGAAGGCGACCGTGGCGCTGCGGGGCCCGCTCACCGACCTGATGCTGGTCTTCAACCGCCGCCTGGCCCCGGACAGCGACCGCGTCGAGCTGCTGGGCGACGCGGAGCTGCTGGACTTCTGGCTGGCGCGGTCCTCCTTCGGCTGACCGGTACGGCGGGATGCGGCCCGTGTGCGGGCGGGGCGGGCCTGGGCCAAGCTGGACGACAGCCGTCCTTCCCCGGAAGGGGCAAGGGCCTCGGCCCCCGCACCGCCCAGGTGATCCGCGAGGCCGTCGCCGGGCAGACGCCCGCCTACCCGGAGCGGCTGGAGACCGAGACCGAGGAGAGCGGCCCGCTCGCCGAGGGCGGTGAACGCCTGCTCGTACAACTCCATGGCAGGGGCAGCTCAATCCGGTCGCCGCAGCGACCGTACTCGTCCGGGTCGTGCTGCGCTGGGGCCGAACCGGCGCCGTCGTCGCCGGATGAGGCCGCGCGGGCGGCGAGGCCGTCGGCCCAGGCTGCGGCCCAGGCGCGGAGGCCGGCGATGGCGGGGGCGTCGAGCCCGTAGGCGGTGAAGGCTTCGTCCTCGAACCAGTCGGCGCCCTCCAGGCGGGCCTGGAGTTCAGCCTCACCGAAGAGACCGCCGGGGCGGGCGTGGCGGCGGCCGAACCGTTCCAGATCGGCGGTGGTCCAGCGGCGGGAGGCCGCGTAGACGTCGATGAGATCGCGTGGGGCACCGCGTTCGGCGATGGCGCGAACCTTGGTGCCGACGACGTCCTGTTCGGACAGGACGGGCCCATAGGAGGTGGGCACGACGGGGTGCCAGAAGACCTCCTTGAGGATGTCGACCTCGCAGGTCTGACCGGAGGACGGGTCGGTGACCAGAAACCGGGCGGAGAGCGGGGCGGTCTCCAGGAGTTCTACGTCCCAGCCGCGCGCGGTGAGCTTGTCACCGAGGGTGCGGGCGATATCGTCCATGGGGGCGGGGCTCTGGGTGGCGACGTCGAGGTCCTGGCTCGGGCGGGCGGTCAGTTGGTGGGCCTGGACTGCGTAGCCGCCGGTCAGGACGAGGGGGTAGGGCGAGCCGAGGGTGAGGACCTCGTCCAGGAGCCGGGCGTGGAGCTCCGGCATGTCGGGTTTTCTCACGCGGCTGCGGCCCCACCCGTCGCAGGGGCCAGCTCGGGGAAGGATTCTTCCCAGGCATCTCGCACCGCCCGGCCGATCAGGTTGCGCAAGACCGGCCAGAGTTCGAGGAGCAGGTCGCGTTCGAGGTAGCGGCACAGGTCGTCGCGGAGTCCTTCGGCCAGGACGGTGCGGTACAGGCTCATCCGGGAGCGGGGTCGGTCCAGGTCGAAGGCGGTCAGCCCTGACCACGCCACGTGCACAGGAAGCTGGACCACGCCGTGCCGGGGGCCGTACAGCTCCTCCAGCGCTCGAGGAAGCCGGCGCACGAACTTGACCTTGTACGGATCGGTCACCCCCGGCGCGAGCGCGTCAGCAGCGTCTGGAGCGGGCATAGGAGTGGTCGCCTTCCGTGGGAGTCTCCGTAGGCGCGGAGACGGGGAGGAACGAGGCCTCGCAAGGAGTGCACCGGGGGCCTGCTTCCGCTTCCCCGCCTGCCGGATGGGCAGCAGGCCCGGTTCGAGCTCCAGCCTAATGGTCTGCGTCGCGAGTCGCTCGGGTTGTCCTCAAGCTTGCTGTGCGATTGCCCATCGTCGCCCACGCCCGGGCCGAGGGCGACCCGGAGGCCGCGGAGCTGCGCGGTGGAGGCCGCTCCATCCACCTGCACGCCACGGACGTACCGGACGCCGAGTGGCTCATCGAGTTCGGCGAGGACGGCTTCACGTGGCGCCGCGCGCACGGGAAGGCGACCGTGGCGCTGCGGGGCCCGCTCACCGACCTGATGCTGGTCTTCAACCGCCGTCTGGCCCCGGACAGCGACCGCGTCGAGCTGCTGGACTTCTGGCTGGCGCGGTCCTCCTTCGGCTGAGCGGTACGGCGGGACGCGGCCCGTGTGCGGGCGGGGCGGGCCTGGGCCAAGCTGGACAGGATGCCCGACCCTTTTCCCCAGGAGGTGCCGATGGACCCGGTCAGGGCCCTGGAGCGGATCGCCTTCCTGCTGGAGCGCGGCAGGGGCGAGACGTACCGCGTCCAGGCCTTCCGGACCGCCGCCCGCATCGTGGCGGCGATGCCCGACGGCGAGGCCGTGGAGCGGGTCACGAACGGCTCCCTGGAACGGGTCAAGGGCATCGGCCCCCGCACCGCCCAGGTGATCCGCGAGGCTGTCGCCGGACAGACGCCCGCCTACCTGGAACGCCTGGAGACCGAGGCGGAGGAGAACGGCCCGCTCACCGAGGGCGGCGAACGTCTGCTCGCCCTGCTGCGCGGCGACTGCCATCTGCACTCCGACTGGTCGGACGGCGGCAGCCCGATCGAGGAGATGGGCCGTACGGCGGCGGAGCTCGGCCACGACTGGGCGGTCCTCACCGACCACTCGCCCCGGCTGACGGTCGCGAACGGCCTCTCGCCGGAGCGGCTGCGGGAACAGCTCGACGTGGTCGCCGAACTCAACGAGCGCTGGGCGCCGTTCCGGCTCCTGACGGGCATCGAGTGCGACATCCACCTCGACGGCTCCCTCGACCAGGAGGAGGAACTGCTGGAACGGCTGGACGTCGTCGTGGTCTCCGTCCACTCCAAACTGCGGATGGACCCGGCTCCGATGACCCGCCGCCTCCTCGCCGCGGTCCGCCACCCCCGGGCGAACATCCTCGGCCACTGCACCGGCCGCCTCCTCACCGGCCGGGGCCGCCCCGAGTCACAGTTCGACGCGGAGGAGGTCTTCGCCGCGTGCGCCGAGGCGGGCACGGCGGTCGAGATCAACAGCCGCCCCGAACGACTCGACCC
>NZ_JAELVH010000540.1 GCF_019399235.1 Streptomyces poriferorum
CACCGCCGCGCGCCCTCGCGGGGGCCGGTGAGCGTGGCACGGCGTCGCGAGGGCGCGCGGCGGTGCACCCGGGCGGGTGCCCGCCGACTGCCCACGCTCAGCCACGAATGTGCAGGTCAGAGGGATACACCGCGGGTGGGCCGACGCGTCCCCGACAGGCCTACGGCCTGTCGGTGCCCGTCGGCGCGGTCGGCCAGGGAAGAACCCGGACCGGAGCCCGTCCGCGCTCCTCGCACGTTGCCCGGGCGGGCCGCCCGCTTCTTCCCTGCCGCCGACCGTGGTCGTGGTCTCACCGTCCGGCGGCGAGATCCTCGTAGGCGGCCACCGCCCGCCCGGCCAGCTCCTGCTCGACGGACTTCACGACCTTGAGGGCCTCCTGGTCCAGCCGTTCCGGGTCCAGGACCTCGAAGAGAGTGCTGCCGTCAAGCGACAGGCGAAGCCGTTGTCCGGGCAGGCCACGAAGGGCCCGGCCGGCGGACCCCCTGTCGGCGGGAGAGCGGGCCTCTTCGGCGGCGAAGGCGGCCTCGTCCAGGTGCTCCAGTGCGTCCCGGGCGAGTTTGAGGTCCTGGTTCTCCGGTGGCGGAGTCTCGCCCCGCTCCCGCGCCAGACGGCCTCGCCAGCGTTCAGCTGATGGGCGCACCACACCAGGAGGTGCTCCTCGGCCCACTGCGTACGGAAGTCGAGCTCGAGGTCCTCGGGGCCGGGGCTGAAGTCCTCACCGAGCTCGTGGGCGCGGGCGTTGCCGGCGCTGGTCTGACGGGCTTCCCTGGTACGCCGGGCCTGGCGAATGACCGCTTCCGCCCATACCCGTACGAAGTGCCGGGCGCTCTCCTCGCCCTCCGTCGGCCGGTCCGCCTGGAACCGCTGCTTCTCCATCCGGGAAGGCTAGACGCCCTGTGCCGGCACGGAACCCCAAGGGGCAGAGTCCGGGCCGGCCGCTGCTCACCGCGGCGGTGAGGGACGGTGCCGGCACCGCGGTCTCCTTCCCGCCCGCCGCGTACACGGCCGTGGACTGCCCGGCGGGTGTGGTCCAGGCAGAACCCGAGGACGTGGTCGCGGTCCCGCTGCCCGACAGCGGCCGCGGTTACCTCTCGAAGATCTTCAACGCCGAGTGGATGGCGGACTACAGAGACGGGTGCCTGCTGAAGGAAGGCGCCCGCGTCCGGCCGGGCCAGCGGGACGCAGGCCTCGCGCCGGCGGGTCGATGAGGTCGGGAAACCCCTTCCGGTGGCAGGCGCGGACAAGACGCGCGGACCGTGTCTGGCCGGTCACGATGGCGGGGGCCCGGTCCACCACGTCCGCCAGCAGAGCCTGCTCACACCGGTACGTGTACTTCTCGCCCCCGGCCAGCGCTGCGGGACCGGCGGGACGGCGGGCCGAGGCGATGAACGCGAGGCGCGGCAACGGCCGGCGGACAGCCGGACGGCGCCGGACGGCGGCGGCGCGGCGGGCG
>NZ_JAELVH010000541.1 GCF_019399235.1 Streptomyces poriferorum
GTCAGCCAGGGGTGGCCGCGGGCCTTGCGCCTTGCGGCTCCAGGTGGTAGCCCGCGCACGCGCGGTCTGGTCGTCGCCTCCGGCTCCGGGGTCACCGCCTCCGGCGGTGCGGTCGTCGCCTCCGGCTCCGAGTGCCGGCCCTCCGGGCGGCGGCTGGTACGTTGTCCGCAGGTACGGAACGGTTCACCTCAGCGGCCCCTGACTAAGGCCCTGGACTCCCACCGTGGGGAGTGGAGGAACACGGAAACCCTCCGGTACAGGGTTCAACTCCCTGTCGTACCACAACAGATCGGCCCCCCTCTCCTGTCGGTGAGGGGGGCCGGTTCGTGTGTCGGGGGGTTACTCCGGGCAGTCGTGCTCTCCGACGTCCAGGGTCAAGCCGTCGTCCTCATCCCACCAGCCCTCCCCTGACTCCCCGCAGGTGCCGCACTCCCAGCGTCCCGCAAGGCACACGCCCGCATACCCGGCGGTGCTCACCGCCGCGGCTTCTTGGCCAAGGGGTGGCCGACCGCAACGCTCATGGGCACCTGTCCTCTCCGTCTTCTTCGCACCGGAACGGGGTCCGGCAGTCGGCACACGGCCGGAACTCCCGGACCGCGATCGGCGCGGGCGCGGACGGGGTGGGGAGCGGGACGTGCCGGTACTGGGCGGCGAGCCACCCGCCGTACTCCGGTGACGAGACGGGCGGCGCGGCCGGCACTTCCGCAACCAGAGCCACGGCCACGAACTCCGCCATCGCGCGGGTGTCGCAGTCGATGACGTCCCCGTACGGGAGGTCTTCGGCGAACGCGTTGATAGCACGCTCGATCAGGTCGACGCGATCGGTCATGCTTCGGCCTCCCTGTCGCTCCCACGCGCCGCGCGCAGCGCTTCCGCGACTGCCTGCTGGGCGGCGCTGATGTACGCCCGTGTCTCTTCGGGGTGGGTCACCATGTGGTGAATCTGGGCGAGCGCGGCCAGCGGTGAGTAGATCTTGGTCAGGTAGAGATCGAATCCCGTCATGGGGCCGATCAGGGCGGGTCCGTCGTCGTATCCGCGGCGGCGGTCGCGGAGTACCGCGCGCTTGAGTCGTGTTCGTTGGTTCATGCTCCGGCCTCCCAGCCGAGACGGACGACGTAGGCCACGACCAGGAGCACGGCCAGGGACAGGACGATGGCCACGGCGATGGCCACGGCGTTGGCGATATCAGACCGGATCATCTGGCCGCGGGTGGGCGGGGGCGGCGGCTCGTACGGCGGGATGGCCTGGATCATGTCGTGCATCGCGCGGGCCGACGCTGCGATCACTTTGTCTGTTCTGCGGAACACTGCTCTCCCAACGGATGGGGCCCCCGCCGCGTCGGCGCGCGGCGGGGGCTGTTCATGTGCGGTGCCTTCCCCGGGGGGTGGCGGTGCCGCTACAGGGCGGGTGCGATGTGGGTGGTCTGT
>NZ_JAELVH010000542.1 GCF_019399235.1 Streptomyces poriferorum
CGGCCAGCGCCTCGGCGGCCTCCGCGTAGGCGTCCTCCGAGTCCACCCAGGACTGGGTGTACGGCCGCAGCTCACGTCCCGCCCACCGGTCGGCGTCCGGTGGGTACAGCACCGCGGCGTACTCGGCCGTGACGATGCGGCGCGAGGGATGGCGCGGGGTCAGCGCCCGGGTGGAGTGGTAGGCGGCGGCGAGCGTCACCTGCTGGACGCCGAGGTCCGCGACGCGGGCAGCCGCGCCGGGGTCACCGACGACGTCCCAGGGATACAGGAAGGCGGAGGTCCTCATCCGCGCTCTCCCGCGCCGCCGCTCTCCAGCAGCGCACGGCCGGCCCCGATGATCTCCGTCAGCTCCTTGATGTGCGCGGCCGGCGGCTCGGTGAGCGGGCTGCGGACCTCGCCGACGTCCAGGCCCTGGAGGCGGACGGCCGCCTTGACCAGCGAGACGGCGTAACCGCGGCCCTTGGCGCGCAGTTCGACGAGCGGCCGGTAGAACGTGTCGAGCAGCGCGTTGACGAGACCGTCGTCGCCGGACTCCAGAGCGCGGTAGAACGCCAGCGCGATGTCGGGTGCGAAGGCGAACACGGCGGAGGAGTAGAGCGTGACGCCGATACCCCGGTAGGCGAGGCCGGTGAGCTCGGCGGTGGGCAGCCCGTTGAAGTACAGGAAGTCCTGGCCGGGCAGTCCGGTGCGGACGGCACTGACGATGCGCTGCATCAGATCGAGGTCGCCGTAGCCGTCCTTGAGGCCGATGATGCCCGGCGTCCGCGCCAGCGCGACCACGGTCTCGGGGGTGAAGACGGCGTTGTCGCGCTGGTAGACGATCGTCTCCAGGCGGGTGGCGGCGGCCAGCGCCGTGTAGTGGGCCAGCAGCCCCTCCTGGCCGGCGACGACCAGGTACGGCGGCATCGCGAGGAGCCCGTCCGCGCCGGCCTCCTCCGCGAGCTTCGCGAACTGGACCGCCAGGGCGGTGCCGTATCCGGCGCCCGCCACGACGGGCACCGCGCCGGCGGTCTCCTCGACGGCCGCGGCGACGACGAGGCGGAACTCCTCGGGCGTCAGGGCGTGGAACTCGCCCGTGCCGCAGCAGGCGAAGACGGCCGCCGCTCCGGCGTCGACGCCCGCGCGCACGTGCGCGCGGAAGACGTCGAGGTCGACGGAGCCGTCCGGCCCGTAGGCGGTGACGGGGAAAAAGAGCGGCCCGGCGACAGCGGTGAGTCGGGCGGCAAGTGGGGCTGAGGTCACGGGCGCTCCCTGAGCGGATTCAGGCGTGCACAATTCTGATTGGCGTCCATATTCATGAACGGTCTTACGCTAAGGCAGCGGCTCGGCGCGGGTCAAGGCGGGGCCCTTGGGCGGGCGGCCGGTGAGGGTGCCGCGCCCCGGTCCGGGGCGCGGGGTTCCGTCCTCAATCGCCGGACGGGCT
>NZ_JAELVH010000543.1 GCF_019399235.1 Streptomyces poriferorum
GGTGAGGGGGAGGGGGTGAGAGGTCGCCGGGCAGTGGGGAGTCCGGCGGCCGGAGGCCCGGTCGGCGACGGGTCCGGAACCATTGCTGCCCCCGCCACGTTCCTCCGGCACCACCCGGCACCACCCCGGCCTTCGATTTGGTGAGGGAGTGGCTTTCTTTGCCTCCCTATTGCATAGTGAGGGTTCGGCCATGCCTCGCTATGTGCGGGTCAATGGGTGTGTGTGAACGGTCGCGTGAGCGGGCCGGGGGTGAGGGGCGATGCGTTCTTTGCGCGACGGACAGCGACAGGCTCGCTCCGTTCACCGGCACCACGGTCAGCAGCCGCAGCACCGGGGTCTCACCCGCGGTCTCGCGCTCGACCTCGGCAGCTCCCGCACGCGCGCCTGGATCCCCGGGCAGGGCGTCGTCGCGGACACCGGATCCGACCCCGCCGGTGACTACATGCACGGCGGCCGTCCGGTCCGGCGCGGACGCATCATCGACGCGGAGTCCTGCGGCCGGATGCTCGGCCGGATCGCCGACACGGCGCTGGGCGCCGACCGCAGCGACACGGTGATCGTCCTCAGCCACCCCGTTCTCGCCGGTCCCGGACACCGTGCCGCCGCCCGGGACCTCCTCACCGCACTCGGCCCGTCGAGCGTCATCGTCCTGGACAGCGCGAGGGCGGCAGCGGCCTGCGCCGGACCGAAGGACGGCGGCCCACTCCTCGTGGTCGACATCGGCGCCGACCTGACCGAGGTGACCCTCCTCGTCGACGGAAGGGTCCGTGACGCGCGCCTGGCCGAGACGGGGACCAGCGACCTGGAACCCGGTGAGGCACCCACCGCCGTGGTCCGGGCCGTCGTCGACATGGTCATGGGGATGTGGCAGCAGGACCGGCACGGCGCGCTGCTCGGAGCCCTGCGCAGGGGCCCGTTGCTCGCCGGAGGCGGTGCGCTGCGCCCGGACGTCACCAACCGGATAGCGCTCCGTCTCGGCGTCGCCGTCCGGCTCACGGACGACCCGGCGACCACGGTCGTGCGCGGTGCCGGGCTGATCCTCGGCTCCGTGCTCCGCCACGCCTCGGCCGCACCGGCCCTGCCCGGCCGATCCGGGTGACCCCACTCCCGGGGCCGCCCCCGGGGAACGCGCCCCGCGGGAGCGGGCCGGACGCACCGGCGCACCGCGGACGCGCGGCGGCGGCACGGCAGTTCCTCGCCGCGCTGCTCCTCGCCGTCCTCGCCGTCGCGGGCGGCGCCCCCGTGGCCGCCGGAACCGGGCTCCCCGTCCGCTCACCGGCAGGGCCCGCAGCCACGGCCGAAGGCCCGGCCGGAAACCGGCCGTCCGCCGCCCACACCGACCGCTCCCCGCGCACGGACCGCACCGTGCGCATCCACCCGGCAGGCCGGACACCCGGCGCCCGCGACGGCGAGGACG
>NZ_JAELVH010000544.1 GCF_019399235.1 Streptomyces poriferorum
TCCCGCTGCCGATCGATGTCACCGCGCTGCGTACTCGTACCGACACGATCCCCGCACTCCTCCGCGACCTCGCCCCCACCACCAGACGACCTGCTGCCCGCGCGGTGGCCGGAGCCGGAGACGGGCAGGAGCTGCTCCGCAGCCTGGCGGGACTCGACGACGACGAGCGCGCTCGCAAGATACTGGAGCTGGTCCGCGGCCGAGTGGCCAAGGTGCTGGGTCACGCGTCGGCCCAGGCCATCGAGGCAGACCGGCCGTTCCAGGAGCTCGGCTTCGATTCGCTCAGCGCAGTCGAGCTCCGTAACGAACTGAACCTGGCGACCGGGCTCAGGCTTCCCGCGACGCTCGTTTTCGACTACCCGACCTCACGGGCCGTAGCGGGGCACATCGACGGGGAGCTCGACGGAAGCGGGACGCGGGAGGCGGAACAGCCTGGCAACAAGCTCGCCATGCGTGACCTGGACGACGAGCCGATCGTCATTGTGGGCATGGCTTGCCGCTACCCGGGTGGAGTGACTTCCCCCGACGACCTGTGGGATCTCGTCGCCGACGGCCGTGACGCGGTTTCCGGATTCCCGCGCGACCGCGGCTGGGACATCGAGGGCGTGTACGACCCCGAGCCGGGAGTGCCGGGCAAGACCTACGCGAACGAGGGCGGCTTCCTCTACGAGGCCGGTGACTTCGACCCGGCGTTCTTCGGCATCAGTCCGAACGAGGCCCTGATCATGGACCCGCAGCAGCGGCTGCTCCTGGAAGCGTCGTGGGAGGCCTTCGAACGCGCGGGCATCGATCCCCGGTCCCTGAAGGGGACCAGGACGGGAGTCTTCGCCGGCCTCATGTACCACGACTACGGCCAGGGAACGGAGGCCGCCGCAACCACCGGAGGCAGCCTGGTGTCAGGTCGCATCTCCTACACGCTGGGCCTCGAAGGGCCTTCTCTGACGGTGGACACCGCGTGTTCGTCGTCGCTGGTCGCGTTGCACCTGGCGGCCCAGGCGCTGCGTTCGGGCGAGTGCTCGATGGCGCTCGCGGGCGGCGTGGCCGTGATGTCCACCCCGGACATGTTCGTGGAGTTCAGCCGGCAGCGGGGGTTGGCGAGGGACGGGCGGTGCAAGTCGTTCGCGGGCGCTGCGGATGGTGCTGCTTGGTCGGAGGGTGTGGGTGTGCTGTTGGTCGAGCGGTTGTCGGATGCTCGGCGGTTGGGGCATGAGGTGTTGGCGGTGGTGCGGGGCAGTGCGGTGAATCAGGACGGTGCGAGTAATGGGCTGACGGCTCCGAATGGTCCGTCGCAGCAGCGTGTGATTCGTGCGGCGTTGGAGGGTGCTGGTCTGTCTTATGCCGATGTGGATCTGGTGGAGGCGCATGGGACGGGGACCCGGTTGGGTGATCCGATCGAGGCGCAGGCTTTGCTGGC
>NZ_JAELVH010000545.1 GCF_019399235.1 Streptomyces poriferorum
CCGCCTGAGCGAACATCGTCCCGTTCAGCAGACCGGCATCCTCACCCCACACCACCTCACGCAACGAACGCCCCAACCGGGCGTCCAACTCCGCGAGCACCTCATCGAACGCCGCCGCAAACACCGGAAACGCCTCATACAGCTCCCGGCCCATCCCCAACCGCTGCGCACCCTGACCCGTGAACAAGAAGGCCGTAGCACCAGCCGGCCGCACCGACCCCCGCACCACCGACGCCGCGACACCACCCTCGACCAGCGCCGTCAGACCCCGCACCAACCCCTCACGGTCCGAAGCCGCCACCACCGCACGATGCTCCAACACCGCACGCGACACCACCGACGAAAAACCCACATCCAACAACGGGGCGGAAACCCCCAACAGCTTCCCCGCCTGCGCCGACAGCCCAGCCTCACTCCGCGCCGACAACACCACAGGCACCACCGGCAGCTCAACCGTTGCGGCCACCTCCAGCTCCTCCACCACCGGAGCCTGCTCCACGATCACATGCGCGTTCGTCCCACTCAGACCGAACGACGACACCCCCGCACGACGCGGACGATCCCGCTCCGGCCACGCCCGCGACTCCGTCAACAACTCCACCGCACCCGCCGACCAATCCACCTGCGGCGTCGGCACATCCACATGCAACGTCCTCGGCAACACACCATGCCGAATCGCCTGCACCGCCTTGATCACCCCACCCACACCCGCAGCCGCCTGCGTGTGGCCCAGGTTCGACTTCAGCGAGCCCAGCCACAGCGGATCACCCTCCGCACGACCCTGCCCATACGTCGCCAACAACGCCTGCGCCTCGATCGGATCGCCCAACCGGGTCCCCGTCCCGTGTGCCTCCACCAGATCCACGTCCGTGGCAGTCAGCCCCGCGCCCTCCAACGCCGCACGGATCACCCGCTGTTGCGACGGGCCGTTCGGGGCCGTCATGCTGCTGGAGGCGCCGTCCTGGTTGATGGCGCTGCCCCGGACCACGGCGAGGACCGGGTGGCCGTTCCGCTGGGCGTCGGAGAGGCGCTCCAGCATGAGGACGCCTACGCCCTCCGAGCAGCCGGTGCCATCGGCATCGGCGGCGAACGACTTGCAACGGCCGTCCCTGGCCATGCCCCGCTGGTGGCTGAAGTAGAGGAACATGTCCGGCGTCGTCATCACCGTCACGCCACCGACCAGCGCCATCGAGCACTCGTCGGACCGCAGGGCCTGGGCGCCCAGGTGCAGGGCCACGAGTGACGACGAGCAGGCGGTGTCCACCGTGACGGACGGTCCTTCGAGGCCCAGGGTGTAGGAGACGCGCCCCGAGACGAGACTGCCGCCGGTCGTGGCTGCGGCTTCGGTGCCCAGTGCGTAGTCGTGGTACATCAGGCCGGCGAAGACGCCGGTCCG
>NZ_JAELVH010000546.1 GCF_019399235.1 Streptomyces poriferorum
GTGGGGGGGGTGGTGGTCAGGTGCGGAGGTGGTCAGGTGGTGCCCGGGTGGTGCCAGGTACCGAGGGGCTGCGCCGTGCGGCCCAGGACCGGAAGGACCACATCGCGTACGTGCCGGGCCCGCCGCGCGACGCCCTCGGCTTCTCCGCGCTTCGACGAGGAGGGCTGATGCGGTCCCTGGCTCAGGGCATGCCGCGCACCGGGCGTTCGGGACGCGGTGCCGCCAGCAAGGGCGGGGAGAGGAGGGGCTCGAGCAGCTGAGCGAGCTGTTCGCGCTGCTCCGGAGCGAGTCGGCCGGTGGCCGGCGCGAGGACGGCTTTGCCTTCCTCGTACAGGCGCTGGATGAGGGCACGCCCCTCGTCGGTGATCAGGACGACGACGGCGCGCTTGTCCCCGGGGCTCGTACCGCGGGTCAGCAGCCCCCGCCGTTCGGCTCGGGCGATGAGACCGGACATGGTCGACTTGTCCAGCCCCAGGAACGCCGCGAGGTCGCTCATGCGGAGGGTCCGGTCGCGCAGGATGCCGAGCACGCGCAGCTGCGTGAGGGACAGGTCGTGCTCCGCGCCGAGCCGGGTGAGCACCCCCATGACCTGGAAGGCGCTGCGGACCAGGCCGTCGACCAGGGCGTCCGTGGAGTCGTCGTCATCGGGAGCCATGCACGCCACCCTACTTGACATTGTTTGCATTACCAATAATTCTCATAGTGATTGGTAATGCAAACCAACCTGGGAGTTCCTCATGCATGCTGCGATCATCACGGCGTACGACGCTCCGCCCGTCTACGGCGAGCACCCCGAACCCGTGGCACGGGGCGAGCACGACATGGTCGTGGACGTCCTGGCGGCGGGCCTGCACCACCTGACCCGGTCCAAGGCGGACGGCAGCCACTACTCCGCCTCCGGAGTCTTCCCGCTGGTGCCCAGCATGGACGGCGTCGTACGCGACCCTTCGGGCCGCCTGCGCTACGCGGCCCTGGACGACACGAACCTCGGCACCTTCGCCGAACGCACGGTGATCGACTCACGCCGGAGCATCGTCCTGCCGGACGACGTGGATCCCGTCCGGATCGCCGCCGCGATGAACCCGGGCATGTCCTCCTGGGTCGCCCTGCGCCGCCGCATCACCTTCCGCGAGGGTCAGCGCGTTCTCATCCTCGGCGCGACCGGCAACGCCGGACGCATGGCCATCCAGATCGCCAAGCGGTTCGGCGCCGCCCAGGTCTTCGCCGCCGGCCGCGACGCCACCCGGCTCGCGGCGCTGACCGGCCTCGGTGCGGACCGGGTGCTGACCTTCGACGATGTCACCGCCGCAGCCGACGTCGATGTCGTCCTCGACTTCGTCTGGGGCGAACCCGCCGCCGGGGCCATGCTCCCGATGCTCACCGCCCGCGCCGACCGCTCCGCCCCGCTGACCTGGATCCAGATCGGCTCCATGGCGGGCGCGTCCGCCCCGGTCCCTTCCGCGGCCCTGCGGGCGGCGCGGCTGAACATCGTGGGCAGCGGCATCGGATCGGTCCCCGCCCGCGGCTTCATCGCCGAACTGCCCGAGTTGGCAAAGGCGGTGAGCGAGGGCGCCATCGACGTGCGGGCCCGTGCCGTGCCGCTGGCCCGGATCGCGCAGGCATGGTCCGAGAAGACCAGCGAACGCCTGGTCTTCGTGCCCTGAGGCGCCCCCCGAACTCATCAGGGCTGACAG
>NZ_JAELVH010000547.1 GCF_019399235.1 Streptomyces poriferorum
CTTCCGGCCCGCCACAAGCGCCCCAGGACGACGGCCTCCAGGACGACACCCAGCAGGACCGCCCCCTCCGCACCTGCCAGCACCGCGCCGGGTATCCGCACCCCGGCCACCAGGCACACGCCCACCGCGAGTTCGGCGGGCAGCACGGCCACGGCCACGAGCCGCGCAGCCTTCACTCCTCCCGTCACCGGGCCCTCCCCCTCATCCGTTCCGTCAGCGCCACCATCACCCTGCGCACCACCTCGGCCTGCGCGGGCGGGTAGTCCGCCAGCAGGGCCGCCCCGAACCCCGTCACGGCCGGTCCCTCGGCAGGGACCGCAGCCAGCACCTCGTCCGGCACGAGGGCGGCCATCCTGGCGGCCAGCGGCGCGACGCGCGGATCGTCCGGGGGCGCCCCGTCGAGCGCGTCGAGCTCCTCGTACAGCGCGAGCACCGCCGGATCCCCGGCCAGCTTCCGCAGCACGCCGTAGACCTCGCTGCCGCCGCCGCCCGCCGTGTCCAGCAACGCCAGATGCTCCCGGTCCCTGCCGCGGTGGGCGAATCGGTGACGGGCCCGGCGGCCAGCAGCTCGGCCAGGGCGGGCGACACGGGCCCGACCCCGGTCAGCGGCGCCTCCATCAACTGGGCAAGCCGCAGCCGCCGCTCCCCGATCTCCCGCTCCTGCCGCGCCAGATCGGCGTCCAGCTCACGCAGTACGTCCCCGAGCGGCCGCCCGGCGTCGCCGGCGAGGACCTTGCGCACCTCGTCCAGGCCGAGCCCCAGCTCGGTGAGCCGCCGGATCCGGGCGAGCAGCACGGCGTCGCGCACGCTGTACGAGCGGTAGCCGTTCGGCCGGCGGGCAGGCTCGGCCAGCAGGCCGATCCGGTGGTAGTGCCGCACGGCCCTGGGGGTGAGCCCGATGAGTGCGGCGATCTCTCCGATGCGCATGGGGCCAGTAGAAACCCTGACGCTGCGGCAAGGTCAAGGCGCCGGGCCCCTGCGCTGCGGCGCACCCGCGCCATCTCGTACGATCGCGCCTTCGGCCCCGCATCCCGAGCCCGCAGGAAGAGGAGGTCCGTCATCACCGGTCCCACGGCCCGGCCTGCCACCGAACGCGCCCACCAGATCCTTGCCGCGGCGCGCACCCTGCTGGAGCGGGAGGGCCCGGACGCTCTCACGATGCGCCGCCTCGCCGGAAGCGTGGGTCTGACGGCGCCCTCGCTCTACAAGCACTTCCCGGACAAGTCCTCCGTGGTGCACGCCCTGGCCGACGCGATGCTCCGGGAGACCACCGACGTGCTCGAAGCGGCCGAGTCCGCGGCCCCCGGCTCCTTCTCCGCCCTGGCCACCGCCTACCGCACCCACGCCCTGGCCCACCC
>NZ_JAELVH010000548.1 GCF_019399235.1 Streptomyces poriferorum
CGTCCCCTCCCCCGACCGCCGGCCTCGGCAGCCGGCAGACCCCGGAACCCGGGCACTACGGAGTACAGACACGATGCGATCCCACCCCCGTAACGAGCAGTACGGCCCGACCGGCGGCATACGCACCGGAACGGCCTCCCCGATTCTCGTGAGGGCCTGATGACCGAACTGATACTGATAGCGGCCGCGTTGGCGGCCGGCGCCGGCGCGACGCTCTACTTCCACCTCCGGGCCCGCGCCCAGAAGGGCCGCGCGGACGGCCTCCAGCAGCGCGTCGAGGAGCTCGGGCAACAACTGCGCGCCGCTGAGCAGTTCGCCGGGCACATCGCGCACACCGTCATTCCGGCCGCTGCGGCACATACACAGGCCGGCCAGACCTATCAGCCAGGCCTGGCCGTGCCGCCCCAACTGGTGCACACCCGGCTGGCGGACGCTCTCGGTGCTCTCGCCGGACAGGCCTCGTCCGCCATCGGCCGTACCGGTCAACTGGCGCAGAACGCCGCACAGGACCAGCTCGCGCAGGCCCGGTCGGAAGCCGAGCAGCGCATCGCCCAGGCACGGCAGGAGTCGGTGGACGTGGCCCGGGCGGCCGTACGCGCCTTCGCCTCCAGCACCGTGCAGCGGGCCGCGAAGCTGAGCAGCGCGATCAGCGCCGGCGTGCGCCGCCATGTCTCGGACGAGGCGTACGCCACGCTGGTCGAGATGGACCACCTGGCCCAGCAGATGCTGCTCACCGCTTCCGGGTACGGCGTACTGGCCGGCGACAAGCTGTCGCGGCGCTGGCCGGCCACCACACTCACCGACATCGTCCGCACGGCGATGGGCCGGGTCGAGGGCTATCAGCGCATCCAGCACACCGACCTGCAGTCCTTCGCGGTGCAGAGCCGGGCCGTGGAAGCCGTCGTCCACGCCCTGGCGGTACTGCTGGACAACGCGCTCCGGTACTCCCCGCCGAACGCCCGAGTGCACGTCTCGCTGGAACACGGGGCCAACGCGGCCTTCCTCGTCGTGGACGACGCCGGGCTGCGGATCGAGGACGAGCGGCTGACCTGGGCGCGCGAGGTCATGTCCGGCAAGCAGCGCGACGACATCACGCAGCTCGGTGCCTACCCGCAGACCGGACTGCGCGTCGCGTCCGTGCTCGCCGACCAGTACGGCTTCCGCGTCGAACTGACGGCGCCCAACCTGTACGGCGGCACCCGCGCGATCATCGTGCTCCCGCAGGCCCTGCTGACGACGCCCCAGCCTCCACGGACGTCGTCCGTACAGAGCCTTCCGGCCGCCCGTCCTGCCCCCACCCCCGCCCCGGAAGCGGAGCCGGTTCCGGTTCCGCTTCCGGGGCGGGGGTGGGG
>NZ_JAELVH010000549.1 GCF_019399235.1 Streptomyces poriferorum
TACCAGACCTGCTCGGCGGGTACGTCGACGAGCTCGCGCTCCGGCCAGCGCAGCGCGGTCATCTTCCCGCCGAACACGGCGCCCGTGTCCAGGCAGATGGTGTTGTTGATCCAGGAGGTCGTCGGCACGGGAGTGTGGCCGTAGACCACGGTGGCCCGGCCCCGGTAGTCCTCCGCCCACGGGTAGCGAACCGGAAGCCCGAACTCGTCGGTCTCACCGGTGGTGTCGCCGTAGAGGGCGTGCGAGCGGACCCGCCCGGAGGTACGTCCGTGGTACTTCTCGGGCAGGCCGGCGTGGCAGACGACCAGCTTCCCGTCGTCCAGCACGTAGTGGCTGACCAGCCCGTCGATGAACTCCCTGACCCGGCCCCGGAACTCCGGGTCCCTGCTGTCCTCCCGCTCCAGCTGCTCGATCGTCTCCGCGAGTCCGTGGGTCTGCTGGACCTTGCGGCCCTTGAGGTAACGGCCGAGCTTGTTCTCGTGGTTGCCGGGAACGCAGAGTGCGTTGCCGTCCGAGACCATGGACATGACGCGGCGCAGCACACCGGGGCTGTCGGGTCCGCGGTCGACGAGGTCGCCGACGAACACCGCCGTGCGCCCTTCGGGGTGCGCGCCGTCCACGTAACCGAGCTTGCCGAGCAGCGTCTCCAGCTCGGAGCTGCAGCCGTGGATGTCACCGATGATGTCGAAGGGGCCGGTGAGGTGGCGGAGGTCGTTGTAGCGGCGTTCCAGAACCACTTCCGCGTGCTCGGCCTCCTCCTCGGTGCGCAGGATGTGGACCTTGCGGAAGCCCTCACGCTCCAGGCCGCGCAGCGAGCGGCGCAGCTCCCGGCGGTGGCGCTGGACGACGTGGCGGGGCATGTCGGCACGGTCCGGGCGGGCCGCGTTGCGCGCGAGGCAGACCTCTTCGGGCAGGTCGAGGACGATCGCGATCGGCAGCACGTCGTGCTCCCGGGCCAGCTGCACCAGCTGACGGCGGCTCTCCGACTGGACGTTGGTGGCGTCGACGACGGTCAGCCGTCCGGCGGCCAGACGCTTGCCCGCGATGTAGTGCAGGACGTCGAAGGCGTCCCGGCTGGCGCTCTGGTCGTTCTCGTCGTCGGCGACCAGGCCGCGGCAGAAGTCCGAGGAGATGATCTCGGTCGGTTTGAAGTGCCCACGGGCGAAGGTGGACTTACCCGAGCCGCTCGCCCCGATGAGGACGACGAGGGAGAGGTCGGTCACCGGCAGGACGCGCCCGGCGCGGTCGCGGATGCTGTCGCTCTCGCTGATGCGGGTGCTGTCGCTGGTGCGGTCGCTGTCGCTGTCGCTGGTGCGGTCGC
>NZ_JAELVH010000054.1 GCF_019399235.1 Streptomyces poriferorum
TTCCCGCTCGTCATCGACGGGTTCATCGCCATCGGGATCGGCGCCTTGCTCGTCCTGCGGACCGCACCCCTGTCCGCCCGCCTCTACGTCTCAGCCCTGGTCGGCGTCGCCACCGCCACAAGCATCTGGGCCAACGTCCTGCACGCCGTCCGCCTCAACCAGCAGACCCGCCACACCAGCCTCGCCCTCGACGACATCACCGTCGGAGTCATCTCCGCCATCGCCCCGCTCGCCCTGGCCGGAGCCGTCCACTTCTACCTCCTCGTCGCCCGACGCCCCACAGCCACCGACCGCCACAACAGCGACGACCGCCACGAACCCGCCGCGGAACACACCATCGGTGAGCTCGCGCCACCACACACCACGGACACGGACACGGATGTGCCGCAGCAACCCGGTAAGCCGGGAGGCAAGCAGTCGAGCGTTTCCCTGGAGCAGGCCGTGGCCATCGGCCGCGCGGCTCCCCTCGGACGAGGCGACAGCGTTTCCCGCCGCAACGTCGAGAAGGCGATCCGGGACAACGGATTCGGCATGTCACGCGCCCGCCTGGACAAGGTCAAGGACCTGCTGCAGGCCGAACTCGACGCCGTCACCACAAGCACCAACTGAACCTCGCACCCCACGTCACCCCAGCCCGCTCCTCCCATGAATCAGCACCGGAGGAACGGGCCCTCTCCCTCCACCACCGCTTGCAGGAGCCCTCATGCACAGGCCCGTCCGCGAGCCCTCGTCGGCGCAGCAGCAGACCACCTCCACCCCGGCATCAGGCGGAGCAAGGTATGGCATTGGACCGTCCACGGGCCGGTCCAACGCAGATGCCTCCGCCCCGGGGGTGGCGGAGGAGCTCGGGCGCCAGGGGGCGCCCGACCGGAACAAGCCCGTCGACACCACCACCCGCACCGTGCTGCCGCAGCGTGCCGCCGAAGCCGCCGCACTGCACCGAGTCGCCCGCCGCCGTCAGCGCAAAGAGACCCAGCGCAAGGAACGCGTGGACGTCCGCTACAGCACCGACGAGAAAACAGCGATCCTCACCGTGGCCCGCTCGCTGAACATCGCCGCCGCCCACTACGTCGGCGCCGTCGTCATGGCCCACATCCAGGGAGACCTCACGCTGCCTGGTCAGCGCACGCAGCTCGACGACTACATCGACGAACTCACAGCCCTCCGAGGTGAAGTCGCCAAGATCGGCCACAACGTCAACCAGATCGCCAAGAAGCTCAACTCCGGCGACCGTCCACACCCTGGGGACACCGCACTCCTCGACCATGCGGAACGCGTCCTCGACACGGCCGGCACCGCCGTCCGCCACATCGCAGCAGCCACCAATCAGGTTGCCGCCACAAAGGGGCCACGGTGATCGCGAAGATCAGCAGCGGCAAGAGCACAGCCGGCCTCATCCGCTACCTCTACGGCCCCGGCCGGGCCAACGAGCACACCGACCCGCACCTCGTCGCCTCCTGGGACGGCTTCGCACCCGACCCCGGCCGCACCGACGACACCGCCGCCACGAAGAAGCTCCTCGTGGCCGACCTCGACCTACGCGTCCAGCAGGCCAGGCGACTCGGCTGGGCCCCGACGCAGCACGTGTGGCACTGCTCCGTCCGCGCAGCACCCGGCGACCGCATCCTCGACGACGCCGAATGGGCGGACATCGCCCGCCGTGTCGTCACAGCAACCGGCATCGCACCGACAGACGATCCGGACGGCTGCCGATGGGTCGCCGTCCGGCATGCCGACGACCACATCCACATCGCCGCCACCAAGATCCGAGGCGACCTGCGCACCGCACGCCACTGGAACGACTACCTCACCGCCGACCGCGAACTCGCAGCCATCGAGAAGGAATACGGCCTCTTTCAAGTCGTACGCGGAGACCGCACCGCCGCGAAACGGCCCACCCGCGCCGAGCGGGAGAAGGCCCGCCGCACCGGCCGTGACAAGCCTGCCCGCGTACGCCTGCGCACCCTTGTCCGCACAGCAGCGGCTGCCGCCACCAACACCGAGGAGTTCCTCGCTCTACTCACCCGCACCAGCGGCGTCCTCGTCGAGGTCCTGCACTTTCCCTCCGGAGAACCACGCGGCTACAAAGTCGCCCTGGAGCACGACACGAACGCCGAAGGAGAACCGGTGTGGTTCTCCGGCTCCACGCTGTCACCGGACCTCTCCCTTCCCAAGATCCAGAGCCGTCTCGCCGCAGCAGACATCCCTGCCGACATTCCCAACGGGCATCTGCGGCCTCACCCGTGGCACCAAGCCACCGCAGCCACAGAGCGCATCCCCCACCACCTCGGCCGGCCGGACGCCGAAGCCGCCCAGGCCCACCTGGCCGCCCTCGGCGAAGCACTCGACGTCGTGGCCCTCACCGCACCACCGGACATTCGTACCGAACTCCGAGCAGCGGCCTCTGCCTTCGAACGGGCAACTCGTTCGCGTCTCCACGCCGAACACGACCACGCCCGTGCCCTGCGCGGGGCAGTGAAATCAATGCTCCGCGAGCCATCACCCAAGGACGGAGCTCTCCTGGCGATGTTCCTCGATGCCGCGCTCCTGGCCGTCATCGCCGCCGCCCGCTGGCACGACCAACAACAGCACAACCAGCAGACCGCAGCCGCCCACCAGACTCTGCTCCACCTCCAGGCCGCCTACGAACGAACCTCATCCGGGCACCTGCTCGCCGCCGGCCAGCACCGACCGCCTCAGAAGGTCGCAGTCCGGTACGCCCAGCTCATCCGCCAGACCGCCCCCGCACACGCTGACCAAATCCTCGCCGACCCCGCCACCGATGCGCTGACTACCGCCTTGGCCGCCGCGGAGACCGCAGGCCACGATCCCGGACGCCTGTTGCAGCAAGCAGCAGACGAACGCACCCTCAACGACGCCCGCTCCCCAGCACGCACACTGGCCTGGCGCATGCAACGGCTCTCGCAGCGACCCGCACCGAGCCGCCGTGCCCTCGCAGCGCAAGCACACAGCATCCTCCTGCGCCCAACAGCTTCTCTACGCCCCGCAGCTCCCCCGCAGCCCGCGGCGCCGACCACGCCCGCCACTACGCCTGGGCCCCGGCGCAGGTGATCACGCCCGGCCAGTCGACTCAGGGGTGAGCAGGTCAAGTGCTTCCACCCTGTAGTCGTGGTGGGCGCAGGTGCAGCGGCGCACGAGCAGGATTCCACCGCCGTGGGGCAGCGACACGTCCTCGGTTTGGCGGCACTCGCGGTGCAGGTCCTTGTAGCCCGGACGATGGGCAAGGGCGCATTCCGGCGACATGCCTGAGGTGTCCGGGCTCATCAGAGGATGCCGCCGCTGCTGGCCGAGTTCAGGGCGCGCGTCCGCTGCCGTATGGCCTTCCGGCGTTCGTCGTCCGTGGCCCGGCGGACACGATCGGGGTCGGCGTCCCACTCGCACCCACCGGTCACCGGCCGAAGCTGAACGTACGGCCCTTCGTGTCCCATGACGTACCCCAGCCTGTCGCGCTGGGTGTCGACGACCAGTGCGCCCTCCGGCTGCTGTGCCGCCGTCACTCGCGACCTCCTCGCTGAAGTGCCTCGGCCAGGCGGGCGGCCACGTCGGAGTGCACGCGCCCCAGTTCAACGAGCCGCAGCTCCGGTGACGCGGCGTCGACGCTCAGCGAGGGAAGAACAATCCCGGCCTCGGCCAGTGCCTCTCTCAAGGACTCCACCGCAGTGAAGGCATCGATGTCCTTCTGTTCCTTGGTTGCCATGAACCAGACGCTAGAAGTGGGCAGTTGTCCGGCGGTACGCTGTTTTCTCGGATTTGCTCGACAGGTCATGAAGATTGCTGGTGTTTTCTCCTGGGCCCTGACTGATCCCGTAGTGCCGAGCTGGTGCTCCGGCCATGCTGTTGATCACCACCCCCTGGAAGGGAGAGCGTCCATGGCTCGCCAGTTGCGCTTCAGCGGCACAGACAGCAAGGTCGACGGCTGCCCCGCCCTGCACACGGACGAGGGCACCGGCGAGATCATCGTTCAAGGAACCCCCGTGACCGACCCCGAAGACCTCGCACAGCTCCAGCACTACGGGCCGGACGACGCAGCGGTTGCCGTGCCTCGCGAACTGCTCGTGAACTGGGGACCGAAGGAAATGGACCGGGTACCGGAGATGGTCGACCGGGACACCTTCCGGCGCCTGTTCACGACCTTCGAGCACACCGCATGGCGGCTGGAGACGCGGCGCGGCTACGCCTCCGACCGGCAGGACCCCGACTTCCAGGCGTTCCTCGCCACCGGCTCGTCGCCCTGCGACCCCGAGGAGCCCTGGTTCCTCAACATCAGGACCCAGACGGACGCCGGCAAGACGGTCGGCCGCGTCCGCATCGCCGACAACCCGCCCACCACCGAACAGCGATTCCTGCTCGACTACGCCCGGCACAACACGGCGGTCGGCGAGGACATCCGCTACCTGTGGCGCGAGGACGCCGACCAGGCGACCCTGCCCGCCGAGGACTTCTGGATCTTCGATTCACGGATCGTGGCGCTGCTGCGCTTCGACGACGAAGACACCATGCTCGACATCGAGTTGATCACCGAACCGGCCCAGGTCGTGCGCTACGCCACCATCCGCGACGCGGCCATGCACCATGCCGTTCCGTACGACCGGTTCGCGGCGCAGGTGGCCGCGACCGGATAGCGTGCGTGACCGGTGAGCACCGACTACCAGCAGGCACGGGCAGCTCTGGGGGCGCGGCTGCGTGAACTCCGCTTCTCGTGCCCGGGGGGCCGGCTCACCGGTCAGCAGCTCGCCCAGCGGTTGGGCTGGCAAGGGTCCAAGGTCAGCAAGCTGGAGAACGGCAGGCAGACGGCTACCCCCGAGGATCTTCGGGCGTGGGCCGACGCCACCGAGCAGCCAGGCGCGTACGCCGAGCTTGCCTCCCGGCTCGCCGGGTTCGAGTCCCACATCAGATCCTGGCGCAGAGCACTGGCGAACGGCTTCAAGCCCTTGCACGAGGGGCTGAGCGCGGAGATCGAGCGCACCACGGAAATGTGGCTCTGGGAAGAGTCGGTGATCGCCGGACTTCTACAGACCCCCGAGTACGCCCGCCACGTCATCCAGCGCTACGCGGAGCTGCTGGGCGGAGCCGGCGGCATCGAGGATGCGGTGCGCTCCCGGGTACAGCGGCAAGAATGGCTGTACCGTCCCGGCCACAAGCTGCACGTGCTGACGTGGGAAGCCGCGTTGCGCTCGCTGATCTGCCCTCCCTCCGTCCTGGCCGCGCAGCTCGACCGCCTCACGGGCGTGATCGGGATGGACACGGTCGAGCTGGGCATCATCCCGTTCACCGCGTCCGTGAAGATCGTGCCGGCCAACGGCTTCTGGGTCCTCGACGACCGCCTCGTCGTCGCCGAGGACTGGCACGCCGAGATGTGGCTGGACGACGCCGACAGCGTCACCTTGTACATGAAAGTCTGGAAGACCCTCCGCGAATCGGCGGTGTACGGGGCCGACGCCCACAACGTCATCAACTCGGCCAGGCGCGCGCTGAACCAGCATTGACGGGCCACCCGGGGCAGGGTTCTCCGTAGCACCCAGACCATACGCACCTCTTCGGCTCCGCGTCGCCCGACGCCGTCTGCCGCACTGCACCGGCCGGCCAAGAGTCCAGGCCGCCACCGTTAGAAACCTGAAGCACGTGGTGCCCCCACCCGTTGCCGGAGCAGCGGCCGCCATCGGGGCGGCCACTACTGCGTACGTATTAGAGAACTGTCGGCAGCTGCACGACGCCGGCGAACACCAGGTCGGACAGGGTGGAAAGGGTTCCCCGAGTTCGGATGTGGAGACCCTCCTGTGGCTGCTTTTCTTGATCGTTTGTGCCGGTTGGGCTTCCGTCGACGCTGGCGCGTCCTGGTGGTGTGGGTGGTGGCACTCGTTGCTGCCGGGGTGGCGTCGGCGCTGGCCCCGGCCGCACCGGATGGTTCCTACTCGATGCCGGGGACGGAGTCGCAGCGGGCGTTCGACCTCATCGAGGAGCGCTTCCCCGCCAACAGCACGGGAAGCGCCGCCTCAGAGGGGGCGAGCGCGAAGCTTGTGTTCGTCGCGCCTGACGGGGAGAAGGTCACCGACCAGGCGAACCGGGCGGCCGTCACCGAGGTCGTGGGCAAGGTCGGGGGGCTCGACCAGGTGGTCCGGGCGGCCGATCCGTATGGAACGGCCGCGGTGAGTAAGGACGGCTCCACGGCGTATGCGTCGGTCACCTTCGAGGCGAATGCGAAGGACGTCGACGACGCGGGGCTGGAAGGCCGCTTCACCGAAGCCACCGGGCGCCAGCTGTTCGCCGCGACCTCCCAGCTGGTCCACCTCGCCGGCTGGATGGCCCAGGACGAAGGCGACACCCCAGAACTGCGCGGGCTCGCCCAGGGCTACTACGCCCACTCCTTCCGCCTGGCAGCCGAGGCCGGCGACGCCGAACTGTCCGCCACCGCCCTGCGAGGGCTCGCCGTCCAGTGCGTCGACCTGGGCTACCGAGCCGAAGCCGTCCAGCTCGGCGAAGCCTGCGTAGAGTACGGCCGCCACCTGGACAACCCGCGAGCCGTCGCCTACTACGAAGCCACCCTCGCCAACGCCGCCGCCCAGGACGACGACCGCCACATGGCGACCAAGCACCTCGCCATGTCCGAGACCGCCATCGACAGACCCGCTACCGCCGGCAGCGACTCCTGGGCCGCCCACTACTCCCCCGGCCGCTGGGCCCACGAATCCGGAATGATCCTCTCCCGCCTCGGCGACCTCGACGCCGCCGAAGAACACCTCCACCTCGCCCTCGACATCCACGGCCTCGACCGCCGCCGCACCCGCGCCATCGTCCTCGCCGACCTCGGCGGCGTCCGCCTACGCCAAGGCGACGTCGACGGCGCCATGGCCACCTGGCGCGACTTCCTCGACTGCGCCGACGGCATCCGTTCGGTCAAGGTCCAGGCCGCACTGCGGGACATGCGCGTACGCCTGCGCCGGTACAGCGCGGTTCCCGAGGCTCAGCAACTTCGTGAACGGGCAGGTCACATCACTGACTGACTGGCGAGGGCCAGCAGGCGGCTCGGACCCGCGTAGCCTCCCCTTCGAGGGCGGGGCGACAGGGGCCTTGATCCCGCAGACGTCCTGCGGTTCAGGATCAGGCGACCGCGACAGAGGCTATGGATGCGTCAGCCAGGGCGCCGGAGGGGAGCCCTGCCAGATAGCGCTCGGCATCCAGGGCGGCCGAGGCCCCACTGCCGGCAGCGGTGATGGCCTGCCGATAGGTGTGGTCGACGACATCGCCTGCACCAAAGACGCCAGGGAGGTTCGTCCGGGTCGTGGGTGAGGAGACCTTGAGGTAGCCCTCCTCGTCCAAGTCGAGCTGACCGCGGAAGAGCTCGGTGCGCGGGTCGTGTCCGATCGCAATGAACAGTCCGGTGGCCGCTACTTCTCGCGTGGCGCCGCTGAAGACGTCCCGGAGAACGATGCCGCCGAGCATGGTCCCCTCCTGCCGGAGTTCGGCGACCTCGGTGTCGAAGGCGAAGGAGATCTTGTCGTCGGCGAAGGCGCGGTTCTGCATGACCTTCGAAGCGCGAAGGGCGGAACGGCGGTGGACGACGGTCACGGACTTGGCGAAACGAGTCAGGAAGGTGGCTTCCTCCATAGCGGTGTCGCCGCCGCCGACCACGACGATGTCGCGGTCACGGAAAAAGAATCCGTCACAGGTGGCGCACCAGGACACTCCTCGGCCGGAGAGCTCTTCTTCGCCTGGGACGCCGAGCTTGCGGTAGCCGGAGCCGGTCGCGACGATCACCGTCCGGGCCTGGTGGACGGTGCCGTTCGAGTCGGTGAGGAGTTTGACGGGGCCGGTGAGGTCGACGTCGGTGATGTCGTCGTCGATCATTTCGGCGCCGAACTTCTCGGCCTGGGCCCGCATCTTTGCCATGAGATCGGGGCCGTCGACGCCCTCTGGAAAGCCAGGGAAGTTCTCGACCTCCGTGGTAGTGGTCAGGGAACCACCGACGAAGATGCTGCTCCCGAAGAGGACGGGCCTGAGCTGAGCACGGGCGGTGTAGAGGGCAGCGGTGTAGCCGGCAGGGCCGGAGCCGATGATGACGACGTCACGTATCCCGCTCACGCCGTGGCCTCCGGGGCGATCTCGGCGATCAGGCCCTCCACGAGGGTCTTGATCTCGTCGCGGATGGGGCGGACGGCTTCCACGCCCTGGCCTGCGGGGTCCTCGAGCTTCCAGTCGAGGTAGCGCTTGCCGGGGAAGACAGGGCAGGTGTCACCGCAGCCCATCGTGATGCAGACATCGGACTCGCGGACCGCGTCGATGGTGAGGACCTTGGGGGTCTCGGCGGAGATGTCGATGCCAACCTCGGCCATGGCCTCGACGGCGGCAGGGTTGACGGCGTCACCGGGGTTCGAGCCGGCTGAGCGGACCTCGACGCGGTCCCCGGCAAGGTGAGTCAGCCAGGCAGCGGCCATCTGGGAGCGGCCGGCGTTGTGGACACAGACGAACAGGACGGACGGCTTGCCGGAAGACTCGGCCATGATGATCGTTCTCTCTCGTCGCACGGCGGGACAAGCCGCCAATGACTTCAGCCCCCGCTGGTATCAGCGAGTGATGATGTGAGAGTATCAGTGCATGCTGACTTCAGTCGATCCTGATCTGATCCGGGTGCTGGGCGATCCGCTCCGCCTCCAGATCGTGACCCTGCTGGCGCGCGAGACGCTCTGCACGACGCACCTGGTCGAGGAGACCGGCGCGAAGCAGACCAACCTGTCCAACCACATGAAGGTCCTGCGCGAAGCCGGCGTGGTGGAGACCGAGCCGTGTGGCCGCTTCACCTACTACAAGCTGCGCCCCGAGGTCCTCGCCGGGCTCTCCGAGCAATTCGCGGCGCTCGCCGAGTCCGCCCGCACAGCCGCCGAGAACAAGAGGGCCTGCCCGTGACCTCCACTGAGCCCACCACAGTCTCCACCCAGGGTGCCGGCCCGGCGGGGGACGACTCGATCGTCAAGAAGCTCTCCACTCTCGACCGCTACCTGGCGGTGTGGATCCTGCTGGCCATGGCCGTCGGCCTGGGGCTGGGCCGGCTCATCCCAGGGATGAACGACGCGCTCGCGAAGATCGAGGTCGGCGGGATTTCCCTGCCGATCGCGCTCGGTCTGCTGGTGATGATGTACCCCGTGCTGGCCAAGGTCCGCTACGACCGGCTGGACACAGTCACCGGCGACCGCAAGCTGATGGTGTCCTCGCTGGTGATCAACTGGGTCGTCGGCCCCGCGGTCATGTTCGCCCTGGCGTGGATTTTCCTGCCCGACCTGCCCGAGTACCGCACCGGTCTGATCATCGTCGGCCTCGCCCGCTGCATCGCCATGGTCATCATCTGGAACGACCTGGCCTGCGGTGACCGCGAAGCCGCAGCTGTCCTCGTCGCATTGAACTCCGTGTTCCAGGTCATCATGTTCGGCGTGCTGGGCTGGTTCTACCTGGACCTGCTGCCGCAGTGGCTGGGCCTGGGCGACGGACAGGGTCTCGACGTCCCCGTGTGGCACATCGCGCTGAACGTCATCGTCTTCCTCGGCATACCGCTCCTGGCCGGCTTCCTCACCCGCCGCATCGGCGAGAAGAAGATGGGCCGCCAGTCCTACGAGACGAAGTTCCTGCCGAAGATCGGCCCCTGGGCGCTGTACGGGCTGCTGTTCACGATCATCATCCTGTTCGCACTTCAGGGAAAGACGATCACCTCGCAGCCCCTGGACGTCGTACGCATCGCCCTCCCCCTGCTGGTGTACTTCGCGATCATGTTCTTCGGCTCCTTCCTCCTCGGCAAGGGCCTTGGCCTCGCCTACGACCGTACGAGCACCCTCGCGTTCACCGCGGCAGGCAACAACTTCGAGCTGGCCATCGCCGTCGCCATCGCGACCTTCGGCGTCACCTCCGGCCAGGCGCTGTCCGGTGTGGTCGGTCCGCTGATCGAGGTGCCCGTCCTGATCGGGCTCGTGTACGTGGCGCTGGCCTGGCGCAAGAAGTTCGCCCCTGCAGCCCTCACCACATCAGGAGGAGAATCCTGATGCACTGCCTCGACTGCCGCAACATGGGGACGAACAGCCCCACCATCGGCATCTGCCAGGCATGCGGAGCGGGGGCATGCGCGGTTCACGCCCGCATCGCACCCCGGACTGTGCGGCTCGGCAGCCCGCTAGGAGTTCCAGGTGAACCCGGAGCTCGCCGGGTGTTGTGCCTACTGTGTGCCGCAGCCGAGGCGCCGGGCGCGGCGGTCCTGACGCCGTGACCAGGCAGACAGACGTAGTGGTGATCGGCGGCGGGCAAGCCGGCCTCGCCGCCGGGTACTACCTGCGCCGCAAGCAGCTGGACTTCGTGATCCTGGACGCCCAGGGCACGCCCGGCGGAGCGTGGCAGCACACGTGGGATTCGCTGCACTTGTTCTCGCCGGCTGCGTTCTCCTCGCTGCCTGGCCGACTCATGCCTGGTCAATCCGGCCAGGAGTACCCGGACGCCAAGCATGTCGTGGACTACCTGAGCGATTACGAGCAGCGCTACGACCTCCCAGTTCACCGTCCGGTCAGTGTCCAGCAGGTGCGCCGGGACGGTGATCGACTACGAGTGGAGACAGGCACGGACACCTGGTCGGCCCGCGCGGTCGTCTCGGCGACCGGCACTTGGTGGCGCCCCTTCCTGCCCGCCACTCCCGGCCGCAACGATTTCGTCGGCCGCCAGCTGCACACCACCGGCTACGGGAGACCGTCCGACTTCGCCGGGCAGCGAGTCGTCGTGGTCGGCGGCGGGAACTCGGGGGCCCAGATCGCTGCGGACCTCGCTACACACGAAGGCGTTGACCTGTCCTGGGTCACCCAGCGCCCGCCCCACTTCCTCGCCGACGGCATCGACGGCCGGGCCCTCTTCGACGCTGCGACCGCCAGGCGTCGCGCCCTGGACGAGGGACGCACCGACACCGGCGGGGTTGCCTCGCTGGGCGACATCGTCGCCGTCTCTCAAGTCCGCGAGGCCCGAGATGCCGGAGTGCTCAAGGCGTCACCGATGTTCACCCGGCTCACCGCCGACGGCATCGAGTGGGCCGACGGTACGCGTGCCGAGGCCGACGCCATCATCTGGTGCACGGGCTTCCGACCAGCCCTGTCTCACCTGGCCCCGCTGGGCCTGCGAGGCCGTCGCGGCCACATCGACACCCACGGAACCCGGGCCATCGGCGAACCGCGCCTGCATCTCCTGGGCTACGGCGACTGGACCGGGCCCGCCTCAGCCACGCTGATCGGCGTCGGCCGCCCGGCCCGCGAGGCCGCCCGCGAGATCGCCGCCCTGCTGGACTGACGTCTCCCCAGCAGTGTGTTCAGGGGAAATCGACGGCCGCCCTGTCCACCCATCGCGCCAGAACGCTGAACGCCGCGAGCTGTTCCAGGGCCTCGTGCTCGGGCAACTCCGGCAGCCCGTCCTCATGGCTGTTGGGATTCCGGATGCCTGCGAAGCAGCCTTCGGCGAAGGACATCGCGCCGCGGTGCACACTGCGGAACGTGTCGCTGTTGTCGTCTGCCATCAGGCGAAGGCGAGGCTGACCGGGCTTCGCCGCATCCTTCGAGAACACGCTCTGGAACAGCGCCGTCTCGCTCACGTCGCGGCGAGCAACCTTGTTCTGCGTCTCGGCGTTGACCTTCCGGGCCGCAGCGGTGACCGCCTCACGAAAGTGCCCGCTGCGCCACAGGGACCTGGCCCCGTCCCACACCCACCGGTGCATCGCCCCGGCGCTAAGCTGAGGCGCATCGTCCCCAAGTCGCTCACGCACCTCCACGTCCCGCAGCAGGACAGCATCGGCCCGCTGGACGGCTTCACGGTGCTGGCACCAGCGATTGACGGACTTGTTGCGGTCGTCGGGAACCTCCGTACGCCACCGCGGCAGAACCCGGTCCAGGATCTGCTCCACGACCTGGGCGCTTGCCACTATCTCGCGGTCTCCACCCCGGTTGGACATGCTGCTGGTGAAGAAGACCACGCCAGGCAGGTCGGGTGGCGAATACAGCTCGGTCAGCTTCAGAAAACTGGCCAGTTCAGCACGAGCCCACTCGATATCGATGCTCACCAGAGCATCATCCCTGCAGCCACTGACATCACACCGGCCTTTGCCGGACGATGGCGGCCTGACAGGGACGTCACGTGTCTGCGACGGGGTAACCAGCCGACCTCGACGCCACTTTGCGCCCAGTAGCTTGCTGCGGAACCTCGACCGGGTGATGCCGACCTTTGAAAATATGGGTACTTGAGCTGCCAAAAGGCTTCTAATGAGCGCTGTGACTGTGTCTGACGCCCTGTGGCGCTTTACCGACCCCGGCAATGACTCCGTGAGCCTCATCATCGAGACTCCCGCCGGCACACACGTGCGCCGAATACCACGGGCCATGCCCCTGCCCACCGATGTGGAACCGGGCATCGGCGCCGAGAAGGCAGCGCATACAGCGGCTGCCACCTGGGGTCTGCCCGACTTCGTGTTTCAGTCCTCGCTTACCCGCAAGGGCTCGGGGCAGCGGGAACTCGGCGATCGGTTGCTGCTCAGCGGCAAGCGTGGTGCGGTCATCCAGATCAAGAGCCGCACCGTGAAGCCGAAGGGCGACGAGGAAGAGCGGGCCTGGATCCAGAAGGTGACCAAGAAGGCCATGAGCCAGGCCAAAGGGACTGTGCGCATGCTGCGCCTCCAGGCGGCCGACATGGTCAACGGGCGAGGCACGACACTGTCGGTGGCAGGCCACGCCTACGAGTGGATGGCTGTGTCCCTGCTCGATCACGAGCATGTCCCCGACGAGACGGTGCCCAGGTTCGAGCCCATTGGCATGCCCGCGCTGACGCTAACCCGCCGGGACTGGGACTTTCTCTTCGACCAGTTGCGCTCCACCACCGCAGTCCTGGATTACTTGTTCCGGGTGGCCGGAGAGCCGCCCATCGCCCTCGGCGACGAGCCGGTGCGCTACTACCAACTAGCGGCGGCGGACGCCGCCGCACCGCCCGTGGATATCGACACGGAACTCGTCGGGCCCGGAGGCCGCCGCTTCTCCACGCCCTTGCTGCCCCAGGTGCCGGCCGGCGGCGGGGAGACCAACGCTCACCTGGTCATCCGGGTCGTGCTCGAAGACGTGGCGACCAGCATGCTGCGCGACGGCGTCGCGGAGAGCGACCGGCTCATGGTGCTCGCCGACCTCGACCGGCTCCCCGTCGGCATGCGCGAGGAATGGGGTCAGCTGCTCCTGGACATGCTCGACGACGTAGAGCAGGCCCCCGAGGGCCACGTGAAATGGCGATCCCGGCGTCAGCTCCACGAAGAGGCGGATGGTGACCGGCAGATGCTCTTTGTGTGCGGGACGCGGTTCGACAAGTACGTGGAAGCGTCGTTCGGCAGCTACGTCATGCTGCGTCACCATCAGGTCGGCGAACGCACAGGGCGTCCGGAGTCGCTGTGCAGCGTGGGCGTACTGCTGACCCCCAACTACAGCGGCACGCGGCCTTGGGACACAACGCTGGTGAAGATCCTGGGCCCCAGCCACCTCAGCCCTGAAGAGGTGAGCGAGTTCGAGGCACTGTGGCCCCAGAGCGGCACCGCCTGAAGATCAACGGCGGGCGGGTGCCAGCCTCTGAAGGAGGTAGTCGGCGTCACGGCCCACTCCGCGCAGAGTTTTCGAGGAGAAGCTGCGCTGAAATTCCATGCCTACGAAGCCCAGTCCTGGCGCCGCGGTGGACACTCCGTCGCGATGCCGGGGTGCCCCCGTCTCGTCGAGGGTTCCCGAGCTGGTCAGGTAGGGGAACGAGAGGCGGTAGCCGGTGGCGAACACGAGCACGTCAACTGCCTCTTTGGCCCCATCGACCCAGACGACGCCATCGGTGGTGAGCCGGCTGAACATGTCACGGCGGTCGACGCCGTACCTCTCCAGCGCGGTGCGGTAGCTGCCGTCGTCGATCACGGAGACCGGTACCTTCGCGAGCAGGGGACGGATCGATGCGACGTCGAGCCGGGTGCGCTTGAGCCACCAGTGCAGATCCCGACCGAGCGGGCGCTGAGGTGCCCAAGCGATCGGGCGCCGGCTGGCCAGGGTGGTGTCAGCGACCACGCCGAGGTCCGCAGCAATCTGAATCGCGGAGTTGCCTCCGCCGACCACGACGACCCGCTTCCCCGCGAACACGTCGGGACTGCGGTAGTCAGCGGCGTGCAGTGCCTGGCCGCCGAAGTCCTGGCGGCCAGGGAGGTCCGGAGTGAAGGGCGTGCCGTAGTCGCCGGTCGCGGCGACGACCGCCCCGGCCGTGAACTTCCGCCCGTCGCTGGCAAGCACGGACCAGGCACCGTCCTGCTGCGCTACAGAGGTGACGGAGGTCGAGGTGCGGATGTCGGCGGGCAGGCGTTTGGCGTAGTCGCGCAGGTAGTCCACGACTTCGTCCCGGCGCGGGTAGCGGTCCTGGTCGCCGGGGAACGGCATGCCGGGAAGGGAGGAGTACCGGGCCGGGGAGAACAGCGTGAGGCTGTCGTAGTAGCGCGGCCAAGACCCGCCCGGCTTCTCCGCGGCTTCCAGGACCAGCACGCGGGTGAAGCCATGACGCGGGGCAAGGGCAGCGGTGGCCAAGCCGGACTGTCCGGCGCCGATGACGATGAGATCGGCATGCTCCATGAGAAAGTGGACCCTTCGCTTTAGTCGTTATTTCGGGATGTGACGAAATGTTGGGCAGGAAGCTGTGACAGAAGACGGCGCTGGTACGACCCGCGTGGATCCGGCGACGGCCGACTTCCTCAAGGCACTGGCCAGCGAAACCCGCCAGAAAGTGCTGCATCAGTTCGCCGGCGGGATCGAGCTGACGGTCGGCGAGATCGCCGACCGCTGTGCCCTGAAGCCGTCGACCACCTCGGAGCACTTGAGCCTGCTGCGCCGCGGTGGCTTGGTGATCTCCCGCAAGGACGGCAAGCAGGTCTACTACCGGGCCGACGGTGCCACGATGGCCCAGCGCCTCTCCGCGCTCCAGGCGTATCTGGCGACCTGCTGCCCGCCCGACTGCGCCACTTGACCCGCAGGGGCGGGCGGGAGGTCAGCTGCGCAGGTCAAGCATGGCGGCCATGGCCGCCACGACGGACGGGGCTACCTGGTAGTAGACCCAGGTTCCGCGTCGCTCCGAGGTAAGCAGGCCAGCCTCGCGCAGCTTCTTCAGGTGATGGGAGACCGTCGGCTGGGAGACGCCGACGTCCTGGATGTCGCACACACACGCCTCGCCGCCGGGATGTGAGGCGACTCTGGAGAACAGCCGAAGCCGGATTGGGTCGGACAGCGCCTTGAACATCAGGGCCATCCGCTCCGCGTCATCCTGCGACAGCTCTCCCGCAGTGATCGGCGGGCAGCATGGCACCACCGTTGCGGGGTCCAGAACCGGCAGCTCCACTACCTCTGATTTCGACATGCGTCTATGTTGACACTCATCAATGCGAGTGGCAAGCTTCGAATATAGACAGCAATCAAAACAGCGGCCGGGTGCGGTCGCCCATCCCGGAGGACATCACCGCCATGACCACCACTGCAAACCTTCCGGTAGTCGTCATCGGCGCCGGCCCTGCCGGGCTCGCAGCCGCCGCCCACCTCGTCGAGCGAGGCATCGAACCGCTGGTCCTGGAAGCCGGGTCCTCCGCGGCCACCGCGGTGCGCGCCTGGTCGCACGTACGGCTCTTCTCCACCTGGAACGAACTGACCGATCCCGCCGCCGAGAAACTCCTGGCGCCGACCGGCTGGACCAAGCCCGCCGCGGAGATCTACCCCACGGGCGGAGACTGGGCCGAGCAGTACCTCCAGCCGCTCGCCGACGTCCTCGAAGACAAGGTCCGCTACGGCGCCACCGTCACCGGCGTCTCGCGCCTCGGCCGGGACCGGATCGTCGACGCCGACCGAGAGCAGCAGCCCTTCACTATCCGCCTCACGCTCGCCGACGGCACCGAGGAGCGGATCCTTGGCCGGGCCGTGATCGACGCGTCCGGTACCTGGTCCACCCCCAGCCCTATCGGCGCCGACGGTCTCCCCGCCCTGGGCGAACACGCCGCCTCCGCCCGCATCTCCTACCGCATCCCTGACCTCAAGGACCCCGCAGTCCGGGCCCGGTACACGGGAAAGCGCACCGCCGTCATCGGTTCCGGGGCCTCCGCGTTCACCGCACTGGCCACCCTCGCCGACCTCGCAAAGAACGAACCGGATACGCACTCCGTGTGGATCCTGCGCCGCGGTATCAGCGGCTCCACCTTCGGCGGGGGCAGCGCCGACCAGCTTCCCGCCCGAGGCGCCCTGGGCCTGGCCGCCAAAGCCGCCGTCGACGACGGGTACGCCGACGCCGTCACCGGCTTCCGCACCGAAGTCATCGAGCGCACCGACAACGACCGCCTGGTCCTCGTCGGTGAGGACGGCCGGCGCCTCGATCCGGTGGACGAGGTCATCGTCCTGACGGGCCTGCGCCCCGACCTGTCCTTCCTGTCCGAGCTCCGCCTCGCCCAGGACGAGCGCCTGCAGGCGCCGGTGGAGCTCGCACCGCTCATCGACCCGAACCAGCACTCCTGCGGCACCGTTTACCCGCACGGCCACCGCGAGCTGTCCCACCCCGAAAAGGGCGTCTACCTCGTCGGCATGAAGTCCTACGGCCGCGCCCCCACCTTCCTCGCCATGACCGGCTACGAACAGGTCCGCTCCGTCACCGCCGCCATCGCCGGTGACACTGAGGCCGCCGACCGCGTCGAACTCACCCTCCCCGAAACCGGAGTCTGCGGCGGTGCCGGACTCTTCGACGACCCCGCCGCCGGCCAGGCCGACGAAGGCGGCTGCTGCGCTCCGGCACCCGCCCTCGTACAGATCGGCACCGGCATCTCCGTGCCGGTCGCAGCCGCCGAGGACACGTCGTCCGGTGGGTGCTGCGGGTCCTGAAACACCGTGCCCAGGCCGCTCCCGGCCTGGGCGCTACCGCTCCGAGTCTGGAGGAACGTCATGTCACGCATACAACTCGCCTTGCGCGTCCCCGACCTCCAAGCATCGATCACCTTCTACAGCAAGCTCTTCGGCACCGAGCCGGCCAAACTGCGCAACGGGTACGCCAACTTCGCCATAGCCGATCCACCGCTCAAGCTGGTCCTCGTCCAGGGCACACCGGACGCAGACACACGCATGGACCACCTCGGCGTCGAAGTCGCCACCACCGAAGAAGTCCACTCCGCCACGACCCGCCTCCAGGACCAAGGGCTGGGGACCGACATCGAGAACGACACCACCTGCTGCTACGCCCTCCAGGACAAGGTCTGGGTCCACGGCCCCGGCAAGGAACCGTGGGAGGTCTACGTCGTCAAGGCAGACGCCGACTCAATGGCCAAGCAGAAGAACAGCATCTGCTGCGCGGGCCCCGTCACCGAAGCAGGCCCGCCAGCGCCCGTCGAGGCTGGTGGCTGCTGCCCGTGACCAAGCTCGACGCCCACGGGGCCGCGACCGGAACAGGGGACCGGTCGCGGCCCCGCGCCGTACTTCCCGCTCTGTGCGCCACACAGATCACCAGCTGGGGCGTCATCTACTACGCCTTCCCCGTCCTGAACCCAGCCATCACTGCAGATGCCGGCTGGCCCACCGGCGCCACGACAGCCGCATTCTCCGCAGCCTTGCTCATCTCCGCCTTCGCCGGGATCCGAGTCGGCCGGATCATCGACCACCGCGGTCCGCGCACCGTCATGACCGCTGGTTCCGTCCTCGGCGTGGCCAGCCTCCTCGTCATTGCCGCCGCCCCCAACCTGCCGGTGTTCTTCACCGGCTGGATGCTGGCAGGACTGGCCATGGCGGCCACCTTCTACCAGCCTGCCTTCGCCGCACTGACCCGCTGGTGGGCACCCGATCACGTCCGCACCCTTACCGTCGTCACCCTCGCCGGTGGACTGGCTTCGACCGTCTTCGCACCCCTGACGGCCATGCTCGCCGACCACCTGACCTGGCGGGCCACGTATGCCGTCCTCGCCCTCATCCTCGCTGCGGTGACCGTGCCCGCCCACGCCCTGGCACTGAAAGCACCCTGGCCCGAGGCACCGCCCGCGACAGCTCACGCCGGCGAATCCTCGACCGCAGTGTCGCGCAGCCGGCCATTCTGGATGCTGGCCACCGCACTGACCCTCTCCGCATTCACTGTCTACGCCGTCGTCGTCGCCCTGGTCCCGCTTCTACTGGAGCGGGGGTACTCCACCAGCCAGGCCGCCTGGGCGCTCGGCCTGGGCGGCGCGGGCCAAACCCTTGGCCGCACCTTGTACGCGACACTCGCCCGCCACACCAGGGTCATCGCGCGCACCACCACGCTGATCGCGCTCGGCGGCGTCACCACAGCCACCCTCGCCTTCACACCCGGCCCCTACGCCCTGTTGGTCGCCTTGTCGGTCGCAGCCGGGATGGTTCGCGGCAACCTCACCTTGCTACAAGCGACCGCCATCACCGACCGCTGGGGCACCACCCACTACGGCCGCCTGTCCGGACTCCTCGCAGCACCTGCGACCACGGCCGCAGCGCTCGCCCCGTTCGCCGGCGCGGCGCTGGCCTCACCACTCGGTGGCTATTCAGTCTACTTCGCTCTGCTCGCCGCGCTTTCCGCACTTGCGGCGCTGATCGCGCTGAACACTGCGGTCAAGGCCAGCACCGTTGATCTTGATCCGGCCCACGGAAACTAGGCGGGTACAAGTTCGCTGAGCACATCGCGCAGGGTGGCGTTCGCCGTGGGCGCAGCCTTTGCCATCTGCCGCAGATCATCGCTCTTCAAGTACCGATAGCTCTGCGGCGGGTGGAACGAACCAGCGGCCCTCAGAGCACTCAGGGGAACGGGGTCGCTGAAGGTGACCGGGTCCTCCAGAGTGAGACCGCTGGCCTGGACAGCGCCGCTCATGTACTCGTCGTATTCGCGCCTGCTGATGCCCGCCCGAGTACGACTGACCGACCACACCTCCCTGGGTGAGGCCACCTGGACCGCTGCGATGCGGGCCACACCCACGATGGCCATCGTGGGCGCCGTGGCGTACAGGAGTACGGCGGTGCCGGGAGGAGCGGCAACGCGCTGCCTCCGGACCTCCACTGTCTTACTCCCGGCCAGGATCGCCGTGGCGAATCGAGGGTGGACGGACAGCAGCATCGCGCGTTCCGAATGGCTCACGTCTTTCGGTGCCCCTCTTCGTAGACCGCCTGGAACAGCGCACTGCTGATCTTCGACAGCGACATCAGCGACAACGGTAGCCCCAGGCTCTGGGCGAGTACGTTCAAACGCCCCAGCGTCACCGGCCTCGGGAAGATCTCGGTGTCCGAGAACCTCAATGCCATGGAACGACCCGAGGAATCAGCCGCCGATCGCACTTCACTCCGACCATATACGCCCAGGTGTTCGAATTGCGAGAACAGGGCATCCGGCTCGTCGATCAGCACCTCGTCCAACCGGGAGCTGCCGATCACCATCTTGCCCTGAGCGCCCGACGTTCCCCTGCTGACATACCAGAGCAGCCGCGCGGGGACGCTCTCGCTTCGGTGCCCGGACGAGCGGTAGTAGACGTGCTCCCTACTGATGCCCAGGACGTCGCTCCGCGGCAACAACATGGCCGGAACGTTGAACAGTTCTGCCGACCAGCGCGGTTCGATGGGCACGAGGAAGGAAGGCATCAAGGAGTCAGTGACTTTCGCCGGCCACCAGGCGCGCTCGACCACACTTGCCACCTCGGGCGGAAGGCCGGCGTGAAGCGCGGTGATGTCAACGGTCAGGCGCCCTGCGATTTCCCTGGCAGCGGAAGAGACTTCAGTGGCCGCACCGCACACGTCGACCAGCAGCGCAGTCAGCCCGTCGGCTTGCTCGAAGAAGCCGTCGTCCCCGGCGGCTGCCCGGGCCACGGGCGAGGGGCGCTGATCAGTGATGCGCACCACCTGGGCGCCTCCTTCTCGGCCGAGGCGCTTGAGCATGAACAGCAACTGCCGGGCCAGCGTCTCCTCCAGGACGTGTGAGGCGGTCCGTAGTACGGGGACGGTCAACGTTCTGCCATCAAGAGCCCATACGTACAAGGCGACTGGGTGCCCCTCCCCATCCCGCAGCAGTTCTCGACGCCAAAGCACCGAATCCGTCCCCAGCGCTCTGAGCCGCTCCTCGAAGGCGGAGCCGCTGTCGCCGTCCGCCTGATCGAAGAACGCGACCAGTTCGCCTTCGGCTCCCTGAGCAACCTCCCCTGCCGAGAACTCAGTGCCCAACAGATCCGCAGGCCGGTAGACCTGCGCCTGCCGCAATTCGTCGACATGCAGGGTCACGACCGCCGGGGACACCACCTTTACTCCGGCCACCTCCCAGGCGACGTCTGCCAGCAGGAACAGCAGTGGATCCCTGGTGGCTAGAACCTGAAGACCGGCGCAGGAAGTCTCAGCGACGTAGTGCAGCCGGCTCCGCAGGGTCGCGTCCAGCTGCAGATTCGGCAGCCTCTCGGAAATGGCAGTCATCAGCTCGCCGTGGCGTGAGGCCACAGCATCAGGATCCGGAGTGATCTGGCGCATGCTCGGCAGAGCAGCTCGCTGGTGCTGCCGTTCTGCATGGGCTGCGACGTCCCGCACATCCCTCAGCAGCTGAGGTGTGAAAGCGAGCTCGATGAGGTCTGCGAGCCAGCCTGCTTCTAGAGCCCGAGACTCCTCCGCCTCGCCACCCGGCTTCCCGCCCCCGATGTCCGCGAACACTCCGTGATCCACGGTCACGACCAGCAGCGCGTCGCTCTCCACTTCGGCAAAGAGGTCAGCATGCCCGAGGTCCAGCCACCAGCCGTCCAGAGTCTCCTTGTCACGCCCGCGCCCGAGCGCCTCCCCTCGGGGCACGAAGCCCAGACTCGACCACATTCCGCTGAGGTCGTAGTCGCGACGGCACTTCGCCTTGATGCCGAGCCGTTGCGAGTGGCGCTCTCGGATCGTCTGGATCAGTAGACGAGCAACCCCTTTGCCACGGTGTTCCTCCGCCACACACAGATGCGCCAGCCTCACGTGGGGGCTCCGCTTGGGCAGCCCGAACAGTGCGTAGCCAAGCAGTTCGTCCCCGTCGAGCGCCACCAGCAGACCGCCGTCCTCCGCCGCCTTGCGGTAAGCCGGAGGCGTCAGCAGACCGAGCGTCCTCGTGTACCTGTCCCCCAGCGAAACGGCTGCGTCAAGCAAGTCGGTCTGCGACTCCGAAACGGGCAGCACCTTGATCACCATCAGAACCCCCTCCGGATCAGCCCATAGCGGGTGGAGCTGATCCTTTGAGTCAGTGCTTACAGGAGGGGCTGAGTCGGGCCAAGGCGCTTTTTGATCAAATACAGCGCACTCGGCCACAATTCGCCTCCCGCCTTCCACGGGACTGGGAGGCTGCCTGCCGATACCCCGGCTCTCAGGGGACGGGGAGGAGGGGTGCTGGCGGGGGCTCATCGATAGGCACGACGAGGTCTACGGTGTGGCATGTGCCCAACCGAAGGGGCTCCTGCGGCGTGACGACGTTTGATGGGAGACGCCGGCCGGAAGGCCGAAATGCGTGAGCGATGCGTGAGCGGACGGTCCAGCACAAGGCACCACGAGCCGGACCGGCTAAGAAGCCGCGTGGCGCTGACCAGGCCGGACAGCACCACGCGGCAGACTCAGGCACCCCCCGGCAGGACTTCGATCCCACTCCTAAAGCGGGTGTCGCAGGTTCGAATCCTGCCGGGGGCACAGAGAAACACCAGGTCAGAGGCCCTTCCGTCCGTCGGACGGGAGGGCCTTCGTGCTCGCAGCACACATATGGCACACATGCCGCTGCGGGCAGAGGTGGGGAGCTGTGCGAGATGCCCGCAAAGGACGAGCTGGCCCGGCGAAGGTACGAGAAGCTGGTTGGCCGGCTTGAGTCGATGATGCGGGCTGCACTGAAGCCGCAGTACGTGGGCTACTACGGACAGCTGATCCTGAACGGCGACGATCTCGCAGAGATGGGTGAGCTCAAGGACGTCCGGCGGGCTGCCCGTGAGGCGGGCAACCGTCTGGGCTGGAAGCCCACGACCAGACTCGTCAATGGCCGGCTCTTCGTCCTCGACGAGCGGGAAGCGCCTACGGAGATCGAGAAGCTCACCCAAGACGCGTCAGCCAAAGCTATGGACCGAGCCTGGCAGGAGCATCAGTGAGCCTGGATCCCCTGCCCGATCCAGCCGTGGTGCTGGCCGAAACTGACTGGGGCGGCCTGGAGCACGCCTACGGGACAGCAGAGGACACCCCCACACAGCTCGCCGCGCTGTTGGACGTCGACCAGCGTGTGAGATCCCGGGCCCTGGACCACCTGCACCACGTGGTGCACCACCAGAACACCCTCTACGTCGCAACGGCCCCGGCCGCGCTCTACGTGGCCGCGATCCTCCTTGACCCGCGCACCGCCCTGCCCGTCGAGAAAGGGCCCCGAGACTTCCCCGGACCGATGCGCGCCGAACTCCTCGGCTGGCTGGACTCGGTGGCCAACGCCGCCGACGACCAGGCCGAGGCGACGATGCGCCGCTTCGGCTTCCCGCCCGAGGACTACCCTCCGTTCGTCCAGACCCGCGAGATCCGTCCGCTGCTCTTCTCGGCCGCTTCCGCCTGCTTCGACGACCACGACCTGCACGTCCGTGAGGCAGCACTCGCCGCCTGCATCCCGCTGCTGGACGACCCTCGGCTGCACCACCACCGGAAAGCCATGGCCCCAGTCCTGCGAGAGACGCTGGCCGTCAGCGCCCTATGGCAGTACCGGGAACGAGCCATCGAAGCGCTCACCGCATGGGGCGAGGACACTGCGGGCTTGAAAGTCCGGCGGGAGGCGTTCGAGGTGTGCGACGCAACGAGCGACACGTCCTCGTCAGCCGCATGGAACCTCGCGGCAGGTGACGCCGTAGATCTCCCGTTCTGACCGCGCTCTCAGCGACGTCACCGAGGCGCACGTGCTGGAGCTGTGGACGCGCACGGAAGGACGAAACGCCGCCTCTCAATGCACCCACCTTCATCGGCTCCGGCAGCTGTGGCGCGATGACAAGAAGCTGTCGAAGGAGGTGCGAGACGCGCTGTACAAGGAGCGGATGCCGGAGGTGACAGCGCTTTCCGACGTCCCGGAGTACGACGACGACGCCATGCAGCGGATCATGGTCGCCCTGCGGCACGACATTCGGGTGGCGCGGGACCGCATCCGGGCCGGCCAGCATCTCCTGGCCCGTTACCGAGCCGGGCAGATCAGATCCGGGCATCCAGACCACGAGCTCGGCATGCTGCTGGACGTCTTCGAGCGCACTGGCGATCTTCCACGCACGCCTGGAGGCACCATGGTGAGCGTGGTGTGGAAGCTGGGAGGATCCCAGGAGATCACTCGGCGGTTGTGCCTTTCCTCACGGGAGTTGACGGCGTTCGGCCTGTTGCTGACGGCATTGACCGCGGAGAACTTCGGCACGGTGGCGGCCTGGCCCGCCGCGCACTACCGGCCGGATGGTGGAGTTGAGGGCGTTCCCCAGATCGCGCTGATCAAGGCATCCAAGCCCCGGCGAGGCCCGGAGCGCGAGCACATGGTGACACCCGTGGAAGATGTGCCGGAAGAACTGGCCGTTCTGCTGGTCGCCGATGATCCAGAGCCCCGGCTGTTTCGTTCACCGCTACGGGTCTACCAGCTACTGCTGGAGCTGACTCAGCTCGCCAGGCGCCACGGCGGCCACAGCTCGGCCTTCGCCGGATTCCGGACGCAGACATCCGGAGCGAAACGCTGGACGCGTGGGGCCGACGCCAAGAACATCGCCCGATGGTCCGTTCAGCACGGATTTCCTACCAAGGAGCCCACCAAGGACGGAGTCGAGCCGGTGGAGGCGCGGCGGCTGCGGCAGACCGGCATCGAGCGCAAGCGGCGCCCGGTGGCCCACAGCCGGTCCACCATGAACGACCACTACCTCGCCCGCAGCCAGGACGTCGCCACCCAGTCCCGCGTCGTTGTCGCGGACGCGCTGCGCTCCCAAGTAGCCGCTGCCCGTAAGCAACGCAGCATCGCCGTACTGCCGGCCGCGCTGGTTGCCCGGGCCGCCTCCGACCTGGGGGGCGCCGCCCGGGACGCCGAGCTGGATCCTACGGTCCTCCGACGTCTGGTCTCCGGTGAACAGGACACCGTGCTGGCGGGGTGCACCGATCACCTCAACAGCCCGGGGGCCCCTCCGGGCGAACCCTGCGCGGAATCGTTCCTGGCTTGCCTGGGATGCGAGAACACCCGCGCGCTGCCCCACCAACTCCCGCTGCAAATAGCCGCACTGGACCAGGTGAGCATCCTGAAGGTGCATACCGACGTGGCGACGTGGAACGCGCGACACGCGGTGCATCATGAGCGACTCCAGGACCTGGTGGGGCAGTACCACCAGTCCGAGCAGGACCTGGCACGCCGCCGGCTCACCGGGCGCCAGTCGGAAATGATCAACGACCTGATGGCCGGACGGATGGACCTGCGATGACCACGGCCAATGACGGTGCCGCTACCTTGCCGTCGCTACTGAGCGAGCTCGCGGACAGGGAAGTGCTCCATACCCGGTCTGTACGGCACGGAACCGACCGTGTGGCACTGTCGAAGGTCGGGGATCGTGTCTGGTCGCTGGCGGAAGCACAGCCGGACCAGCACACCCAATCGATCATGCTCCATTGGTCGACGTACCCGAACCTGCTGGAGTACGACTTCCGGCTCTTCATCCTGGCGACCCTCGACAGCCCTTACCCGCCCGCTCTGGGCTCGGCGGCGGCACGGGCGCGCAAGAAGCGGGCCGCCGCGCCCGGCGATGAGGCGCTCAAGCTCCAAGACGCGGGCGATGGAGGCGTCGACGGAGCTGAATCCGAGATGAGTGTCAGTGGGTGGCAGTACCGTCGGGGCATGACTGCATGGCCGCCAATTGATCGTGACGATCTTCGCAAGGCACGCGGTGACGCCGGCTTCGATACCGTGCTCCCATTGCTCGTCAGGCGCTTGATAGCCGAGACCGCAATTGGGTTGGAATCCTTGGACATGCCGGGAGGCTCCGGCACTGCGGTCGGGGGTTTCGACGGCATTGCCACAGCGTCGGGACCATCGGCGTTCGTGCCCGAGGGAACCTCCGTGTGGGAGTTGTCTGTTGGCGGCGGCAACAGCAAGGCCGAGGGAGACTACGAGAAGAGGACGAAAGGGCCGAACGGGCTCGCGACCAAAGACGTCACTTACGTGGAAGTCGTCCTCGACACGTGGAGAGATGCTCGAACCTGGGTCGCGCGCCACACCGAGGATGGTCGATGGCGGGAGGTACGCGGGTACAACCTCGACGGGATCGACCTCTGGCTGGAACAGGCGCCCGCCACCACGGCATGGCTTGCTGCCCGACTAGGGAAAGCGCTGCCGGGCGTGCGGTCTCTGGAAACGTGGTGGACTGACAGTTGGCTTCGTTCGACGCGCGTTCCACTGGACCGGACGGTGGTGCTGGCCGGGAGAGAGGAGGCGGCCGCCGACTTCAGTGCCTTACTCGCCACCAAGCAGTCGGTGATCGCGCTAGGTGGTGATCTGCGCCCCGACGAGGTTTGTGCTTTCGTTGCCGCTGCGCTAGAGCAGGAAGGCATCCTGGGCTCCAGTCAGGTCGGGACGCGAGTGCTGTTCGTTTCCAGCAGGGACAGTCTCGAGCAACTGGTTGCGCAGCCCCAGCCTTTGATCTTGGTCCTCGCAGACCCGGCGCTCGCACGGGACGTTCCGCAGCAGCGCCCTCACCAGCTCGTGTGGGCGGCGATGCCCGGCGGCCCGTGCGACGTGACGGTGCCCAGGCTCCACAGCCAGGCCGTCGAGTCCGTGCTGCAGGCAGCTGGCATGTCGTACGAGCGTGCGGCCCGGTTCGGCACGCTCGGTCGTCGCAGCCTACTCGCGCTACGGCGAGCCTTGGCCCACCACCCGGAGCCGCTCACATCGGAACGGGCCTCGACGCTCGATGTGGTCCGCCGACGGCTACTCCTGCTGAACTCCTGGCAAGGGGAAAATCGAGAAGACCGCCGTGTTGTTTCACAGTGCTTGGGTCTTGAGTACGAGAAGTTGCAGGAACGAGCCCGAGAGCTCGCCGCCGGGACCGACATCCCTTTCCTCGGCCACCTGGAAGAGAGCTGGCACGTGCTCGCAGCCGAGGATGCCTGGACTGTGCTCGGTACATCCCTAACCAGCGACGATCTCCACGTCTTCCGAACGGCAGTCTTGGAGGTACTGACTGAAACGGACCCGACTCTCGACCTAGACCCGAGCGAGCGGTGGAGAGCCGGGGTGATGGGCGCGAGACCGCGCTTCTCAGGCACCCTTCGCGCAGGGCTCGCCCAGTCGCTCGCCCTCCTGGGCACACTGGGCGCGGACCTGCGAGGCCCCCAAGGCATCACGGGGGATCGATGGGCACGGCTGATGGTCCGTGATCTGCTGGAGCAGGCCAACGCTGATGACTCGTACAGGCTGTGGCGTTCCCTGGGCGATGTGCTCACCCTGCTGGCTGAGGCCGCCCCGGAGGAGTTCATAGAGGCGATGCACGAGGGCCTCAGTGGCACCACGCCTCTTCACGCTGCCATGTTCACCGACAACCAGCCTGACAACATGGGGCTGGGATCCAGCTCTCCCCACACAAGGTTCCTGTGGTCATTGGAAATCCTTGCATGGTCTCCGGAGCACCTCGATGACGCAGTCGACGTGCTGACCGCGCTGGCCGTCGTGGACCCGGGCGGCCGACTCTCGAATCGTCCCCTCGCGAGTTTGGTGGGGATTCTCAGCGCATGGGCTCCCAACACGACCGCCGGCGCCGAGGACCGCATCAGCGTGATCCAACGCGTGGCGCGGAGGCACCCGGTAGTCGGCCGCAGGTTGCTCCTCCAGCTCATTCCCGACAGTCACGCGGTGCAGATTGGCCACCCCGGTCCGCGTTTCCGTGACTGGAAAAAGGACACCGCCGTCACCCCCGATGATCGATGGAGTGTCACCACCGCCGTGGTCGAACTTCTCCTCGACGAACTCAATGCCGCGCCCGAGCTGTATGTGGACCTGATCGGTAAAATCGACGATCTCCCTCCCAAGCACCGCGCGGAGGTCGCGAAACGGCTGACCGAGCTGGCCGACGGCCTGGAAGATGACGATCGGCGTGCGGTTCTCCACCACGCACTGCGCGATCAGATCTCCCGGCACCAGGAGTATTCGGACACCGCATGGGCCCTTCCCGCAGACGAACTTCGCCCCCTCCAAGCAGCGTACGAAGCGCTGGAGCCTCGGAATCCGGTGCAGCGGCACGCCTGGCTGTTCCAATCCCACTGGATCACGCTCGGCGACTTCAGGCGTCGTGACGACTTCGCCGCCTACGACGCGGAAATCCTCGCTCGACGGGCCGCAGCGGTTATGGAGACGGTCGCGAACGAAGGACTTGGGGCCCTTCTGGCGCTGGCCTGCGCAACGGAGTTCGCGGACCTGGTGGGCATCGCTCTGGCAGTGCACTCTGAGGACCATGACCAAGAGTTGCTGTCCTGGCTCGAGGAGGACACTTCACCAGCAAAGGAGGTTGCGACAGGGTACCTGCGCCGGCGCATGTGGGCCCAGGGGAATGATCTCCGCGACAGGCTTCTTTCTTTCACAGAGGTTCCGCAGACTCAGGCAATGATCCTGCGGCTCGCCCCGGAGCCAGCAAGCGCCTGGTCCAAGCTCGCCGAACTCAGTCCGGAAGTAGCAGAACATTATTGGCGTGAGTTCTCCTACTTCGGGCTCGGCTCCGACTTCCCGCAAGCTCTTGATGCGGCCCGGTCGCTGTTGGGGGCAGGCCGTCCCGCAGCGGCGCTGGACGTGATCCTCCTATACGACAGAGAAGGGGACAGTGCAGAGGCCGCTGAGATTGTCCTCACCGGGCTTGAAGACCTCATCGCAGCTAGGTTGAGCGACCCTGAGATCGGGCGACTCAGTTCACGCTTCCAGAACCTATTCGCGCTGCTGGCCCGGCACCACGAGCACGTCGGGCGCCAACGCATCCTCAGTCTGGAGTGGCAACTCTTCCCTGCGCTCGGGTTCGACGCTGAGGCCCCAACCCTGCACAAGATGCTGGCTGAGGACCCTGAGGCGTTCGCGGATCTGGTGACGTGGTCCTTCCGCCCCAGCACCGCTGCCAAGGAGGACACAACAGATCCCGTGGAGCAAGAAAATAGACGCAGTATCGCGAGCCGTGCCTACGGAGTCCTTCACACTTTGCGTACGTGTCCCGGGCTTACGGCCGACGGGAGCCTCGACAAGGTTGCCCTGCGCACGTGGGTGATGACGGCACGGGCAGAGCTGGCTGCCAGAGATCGTGCCAGGGTAGGTGACGTGCAGATCGGTCAGGTACTTGCTTTCGCCACGCGCGACCGGGACGATTCGCCGGTCCCGGAAGCTGTCCGAGACCTACTTGAAGAGATCAACAGCGGCGACCTCGAACGAGGTCTAAGAATCGGTATCTACAACAAACGCGGTGTGACCAGCCGGGGACTCCTGGATGGCGGAGTTCAAGAGTCACACTTAGCCCGGTCCTTCCGGGAGCAGGCCGAACGTGTACGCGCCTGGCCGCGAACCAGGAAGCTGCTCAACGGGCTTGCGGAGTCGTACGAAGCTGACGCCCGGCGGGAGGACCAAGAGGCAGAGCGACGGCATCAGGGCCTGGAGTAGGCCGTACCGCGTCAAGTCCCGCGGAATTGCCAGCGAAGAAGGTCCAATTTTCCCTCGGCTGTCTCAACCTTCGTGTATGCCAAATAAGCGCCCGATGGTTCGGGCCTCCACGTCGGCCAGTATCGCGGCTATCCGGGCCGGGACTACTGAGATTGAACTCGT
>NZ_JAELVH010000550.1 GCF_019399235.1 Streptomyces poriferorum
ACGGCCTCGCTGAGCTTGCCCACGATCCAGGCTGCGGCGTCGGCACAGCCGCGGCCGAGGGAGGTGAGGGGGTCCTGGGCGGGGTCGACGCTGTCGGGGAGGTTGGACTTGGGGGCGGAATTGCCGCCTTCGCAGTAGTCCTTGGCCGGACCGACAATCAGCGAACAGTTCCCATTACTGGACGGGGAGGGGGACGGCGAAGGCGTGGGGGCGGCTGCAACGCGGGTTGCCAGGATCACCATGGCCGCTTGGACGCTCGCCAAGGTCACACCGAGCTTGAGCGCGTTGGACTTACCGGGCATAGGTGAACCCTCCGTACTCCTCGACAGCCTTGGCGATCTCATCGGCGTTGGAGGCCGTACGGTCGGTGTTGACCGGTGCCGGGCCGTCCTTCTGGGAGAAGCTGTCGACCTTCCAGTCGCCGCCCTCCCACTGAAGCTTCAGCGTCATGGTGAACCAGTCGTTGCTCACGGGATTGGTGGAGCCGACCCCAGCCGTACCGAAGACGCCGGTGCACCACACCTCTACCGTGGCGGACGAGTCAGTGAAGAGGGTCACCTTGGTTCCGACGGGCGCGGTTCTCGAAACATACGTCATGCCCTCGGAGGCATTTCCGTTCTCGTCCAGACCGACTTTGTCGAGGAACTCTTTGCTGTATGCCTGGTCGAACTTGGTCTCGAGCTCATCGACTCGACCGGGGACGAAGACCTTGCGCACGATCTGAGCGCGCTGCGATGGTTTCAGGATGTCAGCGGATACAAGCGCCACCGAATAATTTGCCGCCGCACTCTGCGCCCCCTGCTGGTCATGCGCGAACCCGGAAGCGATCTCGCCGTTCTTCCCCGTCACCGGCTTCGTCCCCGTGGCCGCCGTCGACGTCGCGTCCGCCTTCTTGCCGTTGCTCCCCGACGCGCCGTCCCCACCGCTCCCGTCGCCCCCGCCCATGTTGGCGAACGCGATCGCTCCGAGCAGCAGGACGATCACGCCCACGACCGTGACCAGCGAGCGCGAGTTGCGGGCCGGGCGGCGGGGGCCGTAGCCGTCGCCGCCCTCGCCGTCGGGGAGGCGGGTGCGGGTCTGGCGTGTGCCGCCGATGGTGCTGTAGCCGTCGCCCGTACGCCCCGAGTCGTTGCCGTAGCCGTCGTCGTGACTCATGCCGCGTACGCCCCCTCAACCGGTGCCTGAATCGTGCCTCTGTACGACGGTAGCCGTGCTGCTCTCCGCGTGGACGCGGTGTGGTGACTCGACATCAGTGGGACGCAACCTCTGCCGGTGGGCACGACGGACGGATGGTGAGGGCGGGCGGGGGT
>NZ_JAELVH010000551.1 GCF_019399235.1 Streptomyces poriferorum
GCGGGCGAGGGTGGGGCGCCCGCGACCGGGGTGCGAATGTGGTCCACGTCACGCGTGACTTCCGCGGTGTGATCACCGTTAGATGTGATGTGCCCAAGCCTGCCTTTTCGGACGAGACCGCCGCTGTGCCGCCTCCGCCCCCAGCGCCCCAGCCGTTTCTGCTGACGCCACGACAGGGGGAAGCGGCGCGTGAGCTCCTCTCGTACGTGAGCCGACTGCCGCTGACCACCGTCGACGCGCAACTCCTCGCCGTCGTGGTGGCGATCCGGGCCGCGCGGGCCGGGGTCGGGAACCTCACGGGCACGGACCTGAGGTCGCTGCGGCTGGACAATCCGGAGCAGGCGGTGGGCGAACTGGCCGCAGCCGGATGGCAGGTGCCCGCCTCGCTGCTCGACGGGGATCCGGACAAGCCGGCCGCGATCATCGTGCCGGAGATGGCGCCGGGCCCGGGCCACGTGCTGCCCCTGGGCAAGGGCACGCGGTCGAAGGTCTCGGGATGGGCCATGCGTACGCGCATGGCCAAGCCGGTGAAGAAGGCCTCACCGGCCGCGCGGCTCGCCGCGCTGTTCCTGGCCGCGTACTCCACCGACGAACTCCTCGGCCAGGCGCCCGACGAGCTGCCCGTCGCCTGCTACCCGGCCGTGCCCGTCCTCATCGAGAAGGGGTTCCTGGCCGAGATCTCCGGGCGGACCTACCGCCTCGGCCCGGCGGTCCGGCACCTCGCCGGCATGTTCCGTACCCCCGAGGAGGTCGCGGAGCTCGCGGCCGATGAGGCGGCGCGCAGGGCGGCACGGGAGGCGGCTGCCGCCGCCGAACTCGAGGAGGTCACCCCGGCCCAGTGGGCGGAGTGGAAGTCCGGGATCAGTCCGGCGCTGCTGAGGCACGTGGAGGCCGTGGAGCAGTGCCCGCTGTGCCGGCCTTCCTTCGGGCGCGTCGCGAAGGCGTTCATGTCCGCACCCTCGCCCGTCCCCGCGCCCCGGCCCGCCGCGAGCGACTACGGCACGTGGAGGGCAGCGCATCCGGAGTGCGGCCGCGAGGCGGCCGAGTACACCGTGGCCTTCCGCACGGAGCACGGGCACGGGCCCTCGTACGGACAGTTGTGCAAGGGGCTGGGCTGGAAGAAGCTCTCGCGCTCTCTGCGCGGCCTCGTCGTGAGCGGGATCGTCTCCGACGGCTGGCTGACCGAGACCTCTCCGGTGCCGTGGACCCTGCGCCCCGGGAAGGCCGCCCAGGCACAGGGGATCGTGCTGCCGGGGCAGGCGGGGCAGGCGGCGAAGGCGCGCGGCAAGGGCTGAGGGC
>NZ_JAELVH010000552.1 GCF_019399235.1 Streptomyces poriferorum
TCTGCTGGCCGGGGTGGCCGCCCCTGTCTCCTCGGTCATCCTGATCGGCACCACCCTGTCGCTGAGCGCGTCCCAGACCGCATCGCTGCTCAGCGCCACCCTCGTGCTCTGCGGCATCGGCGCGCTGCTCCAGTCGCTGGGTGTGAAGGCGCTGCGCATCGGCGCCCGGCTGCCGTTCCTGATGCTGCCGGGCGGCGCGGCGGTCGCGATCTTCCTCCAGGTCGCGAAGGAGCACGGACCGGCCACCGCCTCCGGTTCGGTGCTCATCGCGGCGGTCTTCCTGATCGCCGTGCTGCCCCTGTACGGGCGGCTGGTGCGGTTCTTCCCGCCGCTGGTCATGGGCACCACGGTGGTCCTGATCGGGATCAACATGATCAAGATCACCGCGCCGATGATCGCCTCGGGACCGGGGCTCGGCTTCGCCACACTCGGCATCACCGCCCTGTTCTTCCTGTTCATGCGCGGTGTCTGGCGACAGATGTCGGTGCTCTTCGGCCTGGCGGGCGGCACGCTCGTCGCAGCGCTCACCGGTACGGCGTTCCACATGGCGCACGGCAGCACGTTCGCGCTGCCCGACCCGTTCCCGTACGGCACACCGCACTTCGATCTGCTGGCCGCCGTGCCGCTGCTGGTCTTCGCGCTCGCCTCGCTGGCGGAGGCGACCGGGCAGACCGTGCTGAACAGCGAGGCGGTGGGCCGGACTCCGGACGCGGCGCGTGACGTGCCGCGGATCTCCCGGGCAGACGCGGTCACCTCGCTGGGCGCCGGCGTCTTCGGTACGTCGCTGATGGTGACCAGTGCCGAGAACATCGGGATCGTCCAGCTCACCCGGGTGCGCAGCCGGTTCGTCACGGCGGGCGCGGGCGTGCTGCTGATCCTGTGCGGTCTGATCACGCCGCTCACCCGGCTGCTCGCCGCCATCCCGGAGCCGGTGGTCGGCGCGGCGGGGCTGATCATCTACGCGGTGATCGCGACGATGGGGTTCGGCATGCTCAGCCGTGAGAACCTCAGCCACGGCACGAACGGAATCGTGGTCGCCCTGGCCCTCTGCGTCGGTCTGCTGCCGGTCTTCGCCCCCGAGATGTACGCGGGCCTGCCGGTGTGGGCGCGGACCGTCTTCGGCAGCGGTGTGGCCGCCGGGGCTCTGGCCGCGGTGATTCTGGCCGCGGTGTTCTCCCGGCTGGGACCGCCGGAGGGACAGCAGGACCAGGACCGTTCAGCGGACTGAGCACACGTGAGAACGCCCGCGCCCCGCACCTGGCCAGGTGCGGGGCGCGGGCGTTCTCGCGTACGGGGGCTCAGCCGAGGCCGCGGGCGTCCTGCTTGAGGGCCGTGTCCACGGTCAGGGCCGTCGCCACCACGAGGCTCAGCAGCGGCTCGGGCAGCTGGTAGTGGATCTGCAGCACGTAGTTGTCCGCCGTGGTGAACATGGTCTTCGCGAGACCTTCCCAGGTCTTGGTGATCCGGGCTATCTCGGCCTCGTTGTGGTCGACGATCGCGAAGTTCCAGGCGCGCCAGTTCTCCGCCTTGATCGCGCCGACCTTCTGACCGTCGACCATGATCGCGAAGTTGATCTTGCCGATGGCGTTCTGCTGGACGATCTCGCCGACGGGCTGCCCGTCGGGGCGCTGCACGATGACCTTGGACTTGATGAACTTCGCCGGGCGCGTCAGCAGCAGCTGCGGCCGGCCGTACGCGTCGCGGATCTCGAGCCGGTGGGTCAGGTACTGGTCGATGCTGCTCACGAAGCGCAGCACCTTGCGCATCGCGCTCTGACCGACCTGGATGACCGAGCCGAGGGTGTTGCCCTGCTGGTCGAAGACGCTGTACTCGTTCGTGACCTCGATCAGTTTGGCCTTCTGGTTCACGACCAGGACCTGCTGATTGAAGAGCGTGCCCGCGCCGGGGGCACCGCCCTGCTGCGGCATGCCCTGCTGCGGAACGGCGGCGGACTGGTGCTGCGGCTGGGCCTGCTGCTGATGCGCCTGGGCCGCCTGCTGCTGATACGCCTGCTGCTGCGGCACCTGAGCGGGCGCCTGGGCCTGCTGCTGCCCGCCGGCCGGATTGGTGTGCTCGGTCCACTGGGAACCGTCCCAGTAGCGCAGCAGCTGGGGGGCGCCGTGCGGATCCGGATACCAGCCCGCAGATACGTTCGAGTGCGTTGTCACCGGGGCACAGTATCCCGGCACGCCCGAGGCGGAACCCCCTGCCCCGGGATCCACAGGTTCGCCGATCCGGGTCCCGCACTCATTGAAACTTCACACACCGATACGATGCCGGGATGAACTGGCTGAGCGAACGCACGGAGCGGCGGCGGAGTGCCCGCGCGTCCGTGGTGCTCGGCTGGGCCTTCCTCCTGATCGCCCTGGCCTCGTGCTGCTGGCCGACGCCCGGGTCGTCCGCTGCCGCGCACGACGGCCCCGCCTCGGCGGC
>NZ_JAELVH010000553.1 GCF_019399235.1 Streptomyces poriferorum
TGCCACGCCGCGTCCGCGCCGCCCGTGTGGACGCGTACGGGGGTGGGGCGCAGGTCGGAACGGTCGTCGCACAGGTGGGCGCGGAGCCAGGCCAGGCTTTCGGCGAACACGTCGGGCCAGCCCTGCTGCAGGGCGGAGGCGTGGGTCCAGGGACCGGCGAGCAGGGTGGCCTCGGCGCCCGACGCGCGCAGCCGGGCGTACTGCGCGAAGGTCTGGTCGACGAGGGCGTCGTGCCAGCCGGTGATGAGGGCGGTGGGGATGCCGGGACGGTCGGCCGCCGCGGCCGCCGACGCACCCTTCCAGTACGGGTCGTCCGCGTCCGGGTGCGTCATCACGTCTTCCAGCCAGGGCACCTCCTGCCCGAGCGCGGCCGCGTAGGCACCCTTGAGCGGGCGGGCGTTGACGATGCCCTTCAGGTGGCGCTTCAGCCGCAGGGTCGCCTTGATGAACGGGCCCATCCCGTGGTGCTGGTACGTCATTCCGGCGCCGACGAGGAGCGCGTTCTCCAGCTTCAGCGCGCCGTCCGTGTGGAAGAGGGCGTACGGGTCGTGCAGGCCGACCTGGACCACCATGGCCTTCAGCTCCGGCGGGGGGTCCAGGGCCAGGGCCCACTGGACGTAGCCGAGGTAGCTGGGTCCGACCGTGCCCAGGGTGCCGTTGAACCAGGGCTGTTCGCGCAGCCAGTTCACCGTGGCGAGGCCGTCGGCGGCCTCGTTGCGCCAGAGGTCGAAGGTGCCGCCGGAGCCGCCCGTGCCGCGGCAGCTCTGCAGGATCACGTGGAAGCCCTGTTCGGCGAAGAGCATCCCGTACATGGGGGACCAGGGCACGCCCCGCCCGTAGGGCGAGCGCACGAGGAGGGTGGGGAAGTCGCCCTCCTCGCGGGGGAAGTAGTGGTCCGTGATCAGCGGGCTGCCGTCGGCGGCGGGGACGGTGAGGCCCGGCTCCCAGGCGATCCGGTGGCGCTTCGGCGGGAGCCCTCGCCAGGTGGCGCGCATCGTGCGCGCGGACAGCGGCGGCTTCGCGGCCGACGGCGTCCAGGCAGGCCTCGGCCGGGCGTCGTTGGTGGGTGATGTCATCGTTCGCCTCCGTCGCTCACTTATTCTCGTACTGCGTACGAGAATAGACGATGCTTGGATGAGCGGGACAGGAGCCTCGGCAGTGAGGCCGCATCGGCGAGGAAGGGAACAGCAGGATCGTGACCCGTGCCGAAGGGTCCGGCGCCCCCGGCGTCGACCCCCGAGAACTCTGGCTGACCCCGGCCC
>NZ_JAELVH010000554.1 GCF_019399235.1 Streptomyces poriferorum
ATCTGCGCGAAACCGGTCACGCGCTGACCCACCCCTCCCATCCCCCGACACCGCTCCTGGCCGGCGCGCCCAGGCAGTGGCAGCGGCTGCTGCCGTACGCCGCCGTCCTCGCGCTCGTCGCCATCTTCGTCCCGGTCACGATCAACGTCCTGACCGCCGAGTACGAAATGGACGCCGGCATCGCGGGAGCGCTCGCCGTCGCCCAGGCCGCACCCCTGCTGATGCTGGCGCACCGGCCGCTGCAAGCCTGGTGGATCATCTTCCCGGCCCAGATCCTGGGTGCGGTCGTGCTGCTCGGGGTGGACGGCGGGCAGGACCACGCCTGGCCATGGACACCGCCCGGCCTCGTCGGCTACCTCTTCCTGCTCCTGGCACTGGGCCTGCGCGAGCAGCGACGGACCCTGGTCGCCGTCTGGCTGGCGACGGGCGCGGCGGGGCTCGTCCTGTTCCTGGTCTCCCCCCACCGCGGCACCGACAACTCGCTCCTGATGTTCATCCTCGGTGCCGTGGTGCTGGTGATCGGCGCGACGGTACGCGAACGGGGCGACGCCCAGCGCCGGCTCGCCGAGCAGGAGACCATCAGTGAGGCCGAGCGGGCACAGCGGACGCTGCTGGAGGAACGGACCAGGATCGCCCGCGAGCTCCACGACGTGGTCGCGCACCACATGTCGGTGATCACGGTCCAGGCCGACTCCGCCCCGTACCGGTTGCAGCGGCTGTCCGACGAGGCACGCGAGGAGTTCGGCTCGATCGCCGCGAGTGCGCGGGAGTCCCTCACGGAGATGCGGAGGCTGCTGGTGGTGCTGCGCAGCGAGGGTACTGAGGGCGAGCGGGCGCCCCAGCCGGGGCTGGACCGGGTGCAGCAGCTGGTCGAGGCGACGGTACGGGCCGGGCTGCCGGCCGAGCTGTCGCTGCCCGCCGGGCTGGAGGGTGTCCCGCCGGCGGTGGATCTGTCCGCGTACCGGATCGTGCAGGAGGCCCTGGCGAACGTGGTCCGCCACGCGCCGGGTGCCCGGACCCGGGTGTCGGTCAGCTCCGACGGCGCGCATCTGACGGTGCTGGTCGTCAACGACCCGCCGCCGCAGACGGGTTCGTCGCTCGCTCCGCGTACTCCGGTGGAGACGACGGGGACGGGGCACGGGCTGGTCGGCATGCGTGAACGCGTACGGTTGACCGGCGGAGCGCTGGACACCGGGCCGTTGCCCGACGGCGGCTTCCGGGTGGCCGCACGGCTCCCGCTGCCACCGGCATCGGCTCCTTCTTCCTCTTCCTCTTCCTCTTCCTCTTCCTCTTCCGCCCTGCCCCCGACTCCGGAGGACTCGTGACCATCCGTGTGATCATCGTCGACGACCAGGCCATGGTGCGGGCGGGATTCGCGGCGCTGCTGGCGGCTCAGGCCGACATCGACGTGGTCGGTGAGGCGCCTGACGGGCGCCAGGGCGTCGACGTCAGCCGCCACACCCATCCGGACGTGGTCCTGATGGATGTGCGGATGCCCGAGATGGACGGCCTGGCCGCGGCCCGTGAGCTGCTGAACCCGCCGGTGGGCGTGGTGCACGTGCCGAAGGTGCTGATGCTCACCACCTTCGACGTGGACGACTACGTGTACGAGGCGCTGCGCGCCGGCGCGTCCGGCTTCCTCCTGAAGGACGCCCCGCCGGCGGACCTGATCTCGGCGGTCCGCGTGGTGGCGGCGGGCGAGGCGCTGCTGGCGCCGTCCGTGACGCGGCGCCTGATCGCGGACTTCGCGCGGCAGCGCCCGTCCGGGGCTTCCCGCAGCGGGCCCGCGCTGCGGCTGAACGGGCTGACCCCGCGCGAGACGGAGGTGCTGGAGCTGATCGCGCGGGGGCTGTCGAAC
>NZ_JAELVH010000555.1 GCF_019399235.1 Streptomyces poriferorum
ACTTCACCTGGTTCGCCTCCGCCTACGACACCGACGACGTGCCCTACCGGCTGCTCACCCTCGTCCAGATCACCGGCGCCCTCGTCCTCGCCGCCGGGGCGTCACAGGCCCTGCAGCACGAGGACTTCACGGTCATCACCTGGGGCTACGTGATCATGCGGCTCGCCATGGTCACCCAGTGGCTGCGGGCCGCCCGGTCCGACCCCGAGCGGCGTTCCACCTGCCTGCGCTACGCCGTGGGAATCTTCGTCGTACAGGTCGGCTGGGTCGTACGGCTGACGCTGCCCGAGGACACCGGCCTCCTCACCTTCGGCATCCTGGTCCTGGCCGAGATCGCCGTACCCGCCTGGGCGGAACGCTCGGCCATCACCACCTGGCACCCGCACCACATCGCCGAGCGGTACGGCCTGTTCACCCTGATCGTGCTGGGCGAGTCCATCACCGCCGCCACCGGAGCCGTACACGCCGCGCTCGACTCCCACACGGCACTCGGCGACCTCGCCGCCCTGGTCGTCGGCGGCATTCTGACCGTCTTCGCCCTGTGGTGGCTCTACTTCGCGCGGAGTGCGCGCGTGCACGACCGGCTCACCACCCTGCGGATGGCACTCCTGTGGGGCTACGGCCACTACCTGGTCTTCGCCTCCGCGGCGGCGGTGGGCGCCGGTCTCGCGGTCAACGTGGCTCACACGACCGGCCACGGGCACCTCTCCGACCGGGCCGCAGCGGCGGTCTACACCATCCCGGTCGCCGTCTTCGTGACCCTCGTATGGCTGCTGCACCACCGCACCGGCGGCCTCCGCCGCGCGGCCGACGTACTCCACCCCGTCGCGGTCCTCGCCGTCCTGGCCGCCACGTTCGCGCCGTCCCCGGTCCTCGTCACCGGCATCATCACGGCGCTCCTCATCGCCACGACGCTGATCCTTTCCACGCGGAGCGACGCACGCCGGAACGCGAACGGGGGCACCGGCGCGGACACCGGCAAGGGCACTCCCTCAGCAGCCCCCGACGCGCCGCACACGCCGCCGAGTAGCTGAGCCCGGCGCCTCTCGGCCCGCGCCCGCGCGCCTCAACCCACGCTGCGCCCTCAGCCCTTGCCGCGCGCCTTCGCCGCCTGCCCCGCCTGCCCCGGCAGCACGATCCCCTGTGCCTGGGCGGCCTTCCCGGGGCGCAGGGTCCACGGCACCGGAGAGGTCTCGGTCAGCCAGC
>NZ_JAELVH010000556.1 GCF_019399235.1 Streptomyces poriferorum
GTCCTGCAAGCCGCACTCGGGGTACTCCTCAACCGCCACGGCGCAGGCACCGACATCCCCGTCGGCTCACCCATCGCGGGGCGGACCGACGACGCTGTCGAAGACCTCGTCGGCTTCTTCGTCAACACCCTCGTCCTGCGTACCGACCTCTCCGGCGATCCCACCTTCACCGAGCTGCTGGGACGGGTCCGGCAGACCGACCTCGCCGCCTACAGCAACCAGGACGTCCCCTTCGAACGACTCGTCGAAATCCTCAACCCCGAACGCTCCGCCGCCCGCCACCCCCTCTTCCAGATCATGCTCAACCCGAACGTGACCTCGCAGTCGGTCGTGGGTGAGCTGGAGTTCGGCGGGCTCAAGGTGGAACAGCAGCCGGGCGGTACGGGGGCCTCGCGTTTCGATCTCTCCCTGTCCTACGCGGAGTTGGAGCAGTCCGGCGGAATCGGTGCGGCTCTGGAGTTCAGTGCCGATCTGTTCGATGTGCGGACCGCCGAGGTGTTGTGCGAGCGGTTCGTACGCGTGCTGGACGCGGCCGTCGCCGCGCCGGACACGCAGGTGTCGCAGATCGACATGCTGGACGAGGACGAGCGGGCCCAGGTCATCGAGGAGTGGGGAACGGGAGCCGTCCCGGCAGCCGGCACCGCTGATGCCGATGTGATCGGGCTGTTCGAGGCCCAGGCGGCAGCCACCCCGGACGCTGTGGCCCTGGTCTTCGAGGACACCCGCCTGACCTACCGGGAGTTGGACGCCTGGGCGGACCGACTGGCCCGCGTCCTGATGGAGCACGGAGCCAGGCCGGAGAAGTTCATCGCGGTGGCACTGCCCCGCTCCACCGAACTCCTCGTCGCACTCCTCGCCGTCCTCAAGACCGGCGCCGCCTACCTGCCCATCGACCTGGACTTCCCCACCGACCGCATCGCCTTCATGCAGGCCGAAACCGACCCCGTCCTGGTCCTGGACCAGACACTCTTCACCTCGCTCAACACCCAGGAGCCCTCCGCCCTGGCCTCACTCCCGACCGACGCCAGCGGCGCGACAGCCGCGTACGTGCTCTACACCTCCGGATCCACCGGCCGCCCCAAGGGCGTCGTCGTCTCCCGCAGCGCGCTGACCAACCTGCTCACCGACATGCACACCCGCATCCCCCTGACCGCCGACGACCGACTCCTCGCCGTC
>NZ_JAELVH010000557.1 GCF_019399235.1 Streptomyces poriferorum
AGGACGTGAAGGAGCGCATCAGGGCCGGCGAGGCCTTCCAGGTCGTCCCCTCCCAGCGCTTCGAAACCCCGTGCACGGCCAGCGCGTTGGACGTCTACCGGGTGCTGCGCGCCACCAACCCCTCGCCGTACATGTACCTCTTCCGCTTCGACGGCTTCGACGTCGCGGGCTCCAGCCCCGAGGCCCTCGTCAAGGTCGAGGACGGCCGCGCGATGGTCCACCCGATCGCCGGCACCCGGCATCGCGGCGCCACTCCCCAGGAGGACCAGGCGCTCGCCGACGAACTCCTCGCCGACCCGAAGGAACGCGCCGAGCACCTGATGCTCGTCGACCTCGGCCGCAACGACCTGGGCCGGGTCTGCGAACCCGGCAGCGTCGAGGTCGTCGACTTCATGTCGATCGAGCGGTACTCCCACGTGATGCACATCGTGTCCACCGTCACCGGCAAGGTCGCCGAGGGCCGCACCGCCTTCGACGTCCTGACCGCGTGCTTCCCCGCGGGCACCCTCTCGGGCGCCCCCAAGCCGCGCGCCATGCAGATCATCGAGGAGCTCGAACCCACCCGCCGCGGACTGTACGGCGGCTGCGTCGGCTACCTCGACTTCGCCGGGGACTCCGACACCGCCATCGCGATCCGCACCGCGCTGCTGCGGGACGGCACGGCGTACGTCCAGGCCGGCGCCGGTGTCGTCGCCGACTCCGACCCGGTCGCCGAGGACACCGAGTGCCGCAACAAGGCCGCCGCGGTGCTGCGCGCCGTGCACACCGCCAACCGGCTCGGCGGCAACTGAGACGACCGGCACACGGGGGGCGGTCGGCCGCTGCGGGGCCGTAAGGGATAGTGGAGTACGTGAGCGCTGTCCCCGTACCCCAGCCCCGTGCCGAAGCCGCCACCGCGCCCGACAGCGCGGGAAGCCGCCGAAGCCTGGCAGCCGGCCTGCTCCTCGGGGCAGCCGGAGCCACCATCGTGCTGCTCGCCTCCGGGCAGACCTGGGCCGGAGGCAAGGCCGCGGTCGGCGGCGGCACCCTGGCACTGAACGCCGAGGGCCAGGACGTCACCGGCCTCCCCGCGGCCCTCGCCATAGTCGGCCTGGCCGCCCTCGTCGCCGTCTTCGCCGTCCGCGGCGACGGCCAGCCGGCCGGCGCCGCGGACGGCGAAGACG
>NZ_JAELVH010000558.1 GCF_019399235.1 Streptomyces poriferorum
TACTGAGATTTAACTCGTGGTGTCGTCAGTCGGATTTGATGGTCAGGCCGGTCTCGGTGAGGCAGCCGTCGATGAGGTTGCTGCGGTACTGGATGTGCCGCAGGCCGCTCCGGAGGGTGCGGATGAGGTGTTCTGGCGTGGAGAAGGCGACGTTGGAGAGCCAGCCGCGACGTAGCAGGGACCAGATGCCTTCGACGGGGTTGAGGTCGGGTGCGTACGCAGGCAGGTAGAGGATGGTCAGCCAGTCGCGGGATGCGGCGAACTCCCGGAGTCCGGCGGCTTTGTGGACGTTGAGGTTGTCCCAGATGAGGACGATCGGGCCGCCGAGCTGTTGGTGGGCTGCGATCAGAAGGTCCCGGTAGTCGCGCCAGGAGAAGCTCTTACGCCCGTCGCGCCGGCCGTCGTCCCGTCGCGGCCGGTAGATCAGCCGGGATCGGTGGCCGGGTTTGTAGCAGGTCAGGGCGGCGATGGATATCCGTCTGCGTGAGCGGCCGCGGACCCGCAGCACCGGGGTCCGCCCGCGCTGGGCCCAGGTCTTGGCATGCGACGGCGTCATGGAGAAGCCGGCTTCGTCCTCGAAGACCAGCCATGCTCCACGGGCCGCCGCTAGCCTTCCGCGCGGGGCCACACCTCCTTGACCCACCCGGCCACCGCCTCGTCGTCCCGCTCCATGGCACGACGGGCGGGAACCTGGCAGGACCAGCCGTTACGCACCAACAACTTGCGTACGCCCTGGATCGTGTAAGTGAGGTGGAAGCGCCGTCCGATCACCGTCTTTACACGGCTCAGAGTCCAGCGCTGGTCCTCCCAGCCGTGCGCGGCCGGCCCCCTGGCCAGCTCCGACTCCAGCTGAGCAAACTGCTTCTCACTCAGTCGCGGCAGCGATGCAGGCCCCTGCGATCGCAGGGAGCGTGGGCCGCCCTCGGCCCACGCTTGACGCCATCGCTGCACCGACCGGACGCTGACCCGTAGATCCCTGGCAATCGCTGAACTGCCCTCGCCCAGAGCGAACCGCTCAGCTGCCCGGAGCCGTAACTCCTCGCGCTTGCACTGCCGTTCAGCGGTCAACCCGCCACCCTGTGGATACCTCATCCTCCGGTGATACCGCAGGCAGGCACCAACCGTCAGCCCCTATGACTTCACGAGTTCAATCTCAGTA
>NZ_JAELVH010000559.1 GCF_019399235.1 Streptomyces poriferorum
CGGCTGCGGTGAGAGGCCGGGCCCTCAGTAGTCGAGCTCGGCGGTGACCGAGCACTTCTTCACCCGGGAGACCTTGCCCGGGTGGTCCATCCGGACGGAGACGGTCTTCGTCTCGCCGCCGTCCGCGTCCACGGTCGCCTCTCCCGTGTCGACGGTGCTGCCGACCGCGTCGAGGAAGGTCACGTCGACCTCGTACGAGTGGCTGCCGGCCGCGTTCGCGGTGAGCCGCACCGTCGAGGTGGTGACGGCCTTGCGCTTGCCCTTGCGGGGGGCCGCGCAGCGGAAGACGTACGCCTGCGGGGCGTCCGTGGCGGTGGCGGTGGGGGTCACGTTCGTGGAGCCCGAGGAGCCGCTCGACGAGCTGTAGTCGTCATCGTCGTAGTCGTAGTCGGAGTCGGTGTCGTGGTACGTGCCGTTGCTCTTCTTCGAGCTGGAGCACCCGCCTCCGCCGCTGCTCGACTTGCTCTTCCCGCTCCTGCTCTTGCTGCCGCCCTTCCCGCCGCTGCTGGAAGTGGAGAAGCCGGTGAGCGCGAGTACCACCGCGACCAGGACCACGGTCAGCTTCACGTGTTGCCGCACCATCGGTACGTCCCCCTTGTGTTGTCCTTCGTCTGTGCTGCGTACCGGCCCCGTTGCCGGACGGCCGCGCGACACCGTAGCGCACAGCGTGACGGGCCCCGACCGGTAGCTCGGTCATGACCCTGTCACGGTCTCGTCATCATCCGTCTGGTGGCGTGGGTCATGCCTCCGGCGTAGCGTCGAGTCGAGAGCGGTGAAGATCGGCGTCGCCGGCCGGCACGCGTCTCCCGCCCGCGGGAGGTACCGGACATGATCCGTAACGTCCTCGGCTCGATCGTCGCTCTCCTAGGAGCGGCGGCCGCCGTGCTGAGCCCCTTCCGTGACTGGTACGACGGCCGCCTCGGGCGGTACTACGGGGTCGACGACCTGTTCACCGGCATCACCGCGGCCCACCCCGGCGTACTCGGCTCGATCCTGCTGCCCTTCCTCTTCGCGGCGGTCCTGGCGGTCGTGGGCGTGGTGCTCCGCTTCCGGCCGCTGGTCGCACTCGCGGGTGTGCTGGTGCTCGGGTTCACCGTGTTGTGGATGGTGCGTCAGGGGCAGGCGGCGGGCAGCCTGACGGTCGCGGGT
>NZ_JAELVH010000055.1 GCF_019399235.1 Streptomyces poriferorum
GCACCAAAGGGCCTCACCCCACAGGACCTCACCCCACGGAGCTGTAGGCCACCACTCCCCGCAACACCTCATCAACCGCCTTCCGCGCATTCCGCCCCACAGAACTCCCCTCACGAGGAGCCGCCGCAGCCACCTGCCCCAGCACGTCGATCACCTGCTTGCACCACCGCACGAAGTCCCCCGCCGGCATCTCCGCCTCGCGCAGCACCTCGTCCAGCGTCCGGCCTGAGGCCCACATGTACACCGCCCAGGCGAAGCCGAGATCGGGTTCACGCTGACCGACCCCTTCCGCCTGGTTGATCTTGAAGTCCTCCTCCAGGGCGTCGAGGCGCCCCCAGATGCGGACCATCTCGCCCATCGCGGTCTTCGCCGGACCGGACGGCAGCTTCGGGGCCACCGCGTCATCGGCCTGTCGCGCCTCGTACACCAACGCCGAGACACACGCCGCGAGTTCGGCCGGGCTGAGGCCCTCCCACACGCCCGCGCGCAGGCATTCGCTCGCCAGCAGGTCCAGTTCGCCGTACAGCCGGGCCAGCCGCCGCCCGTGCTCGGTGACCTCGCTGCCCCGGAGGTAGTCGAGCTCGGTGAGCAGCGCCACGATCCGGTCGAAGGTGCGGGCGATCGTGTTCGTCCGCCCCTCGATCCGCCGCTCCAGCTGCTGTGTGTCCCGCTGCAGCCGGTGATACCGCTCGGCCCATCGCGCGTGGTCCTCGCGCTCGTCGCACCCGTGGCACGGGTGGGCGCGCAACTCGGCCCGGTAGCGGGCGATCTCGCGGTCGTCGGCGGCGACGGACCGGTCCCGGCGGTGCCGGTCCGGCACGATGTGCCCGGCCTTGGTGCGCAGCGCGGACGCCAGGTCCCGACGTGACTGCGGCGAGCGCGCGTTGAACGACTTCGGGACGCGCATCCGCTCCAGCGCCTCCACCGGAACCGGGAAGTCCATCGAGGCCAGCCGCTTCACCTGGCGCTCGGCCGTCAGTACCAGGGGCCGCGGCCCGTCGTGGTACTCCATCCCCCGGTGCCCGTGCCCGTTGGTCCTCCCGGCCGGCAGCCCCGGGTCGAGGACGAGTGCGAGACCGGCGAACTTGCCGGTGGGCACATGAATGACATCGCCCGGCTTGAGCTTCTCCAGGGACGCCGCGGCCGCTGCTCGCCGGTGCGAGGCACCCTGCTTGGCGAGCTCGGTCTCCCGGTCCTTGAGGTCGCGACGCAGCTGCGCGTACTCCTCGAAGTCACCGAGGTGGCAGGTCATTCCCTCCTTGTAGCCCTCCAGGCCCTCCTCGTTCTTCTGGACCTGGCGGGAGATCCCGACGACCGAGCGGTCCGCCTGGAACTGGGCGAAGGAGGTCTCCAGCAGCTCACGGGAACGGTGCCGCCCGAACTGCTGCACCAGATTGACGGCCATGTTGTACGAGGGCCGGAAGCTGGAGCGCAGTGGATACGTACGTGTGCCCGCGAGTCCGGCCAGCGCGCCCGGGTCCATACCGCGCTGCCAGAGCACGACGGCGTGGCCCTCGACGTCGATGCCGCGCCGGCCTGCCCGGCCGGTCAGCTGGGTGTACTCGCCGGGAGTGATGTCGGCATGCTGCTCGCCGTTCCACTTGACGAGCTTCTCCAGGACCACCGAGCGTGCGGGCATGTTGATGCCGAGCGCGAGGGTCTCCGTCGCGAAGACCGCCTTGACGAGCCCGCGTACGAAGAGCTCCTCGACGACCTCCTTGAACGTCGGCAGCATTCCGGCGTGGTGTGCGGCGATGCCCCGCTCCAGGCCTTCGAGCCACTCGTAGTACCCGAGGACGTGAAGGTCCTCGGTGGGGATGGACGCCGTGCGCTGCTCGACGATCTCCCGGACCAGCCGGCGCTTGTCCTCGTCGTTGAGCCGCAGTCCGGCGTGCAGGCACTGCTGCACGGCGGCCTCGCAGCCGGCCCGGCTGAAGATGAACGTGATGGCGGGCAGCAGTCCCTCGGCGTCGAGCCGGTCGATGACCTCGGCCCGCGACGGAGTCCAGATCCGGCTGCGCTGGCGCCGCTCGCGCTCCCGGTCCGCTTCGCGCACCATCTTCCCGCGGCGGCGCTCGCGCGGGTTGTATCCGCGCTGGTTCTCCATGCGGGCGAGCCGGACCAGGTCGGGGTTGACCTCACGGCGTCCGGACCCGCGGCCGCCGTGGTCGCTCTCCTCCTCGAAGAGGTCGTACATCCGGCGGCCGGCCAGCACGTGCTGCCAGAGCGGCACAGGCCGGTGCTCGGAGACGATCACCTGCGTGTCGCCGCGGACGGTGTCCAGCCAGTCGCCGAACTCCTCGGCATTGGACACGGTCGCCGACAGCGACACCAGGGTGACGGATTCGGGGAGGTGAATGATCACTTCCTCCCAGACGGCGCCCCGGAAGCGGTCGGAGAGGTAGTGCACCTCGTCCATCACCACGTAGCCGAGGCCGGTCAGCGCCGGGGAGCCCGCGTACAGCATGTTCCGCAGCACCTCGGTGGTCATGACGACCACCGGCGCATCGGCGTTGACGCTGTTGTCCCCGGTCAGCAGGCCGACCTTGTCCGCGCCGTAGCGCTTGACCAGGTCGGCGAACTTCTGGTTCGAGAGGGCCTTGATCGGCGTGGTGTAGAAGCACTTGCGGCCCTGGGCCAGGGCGAGGTGCACGGCGAACTCGCCGACGATCGTCTTGCCCGAACCCGTCGGGGCCGCGACGAGCACGCCCTTGCCGGCCTCCAGCGCCTTGCAGGCCTCGATCTGATAGGGGTCCAGATCGAACTCGTACATCTCTCGGAACGGTCCGAGCGCGGTCGCCTGCTCGGCGGCTCGGATCCGGGAAGCCTGGTATCGCTCAGCTGGTGAGAGGTCCTCTGTCATCTTGTCCACGAGCCTACCCGCCGCCTCCGACAGTCACTCGATCTTTAATCGCCCGTGGTGGAACGAGCCCCCAGCACCCGGACGGCGCCCGGTACACAGGTGGCGGTCAGCGGGAGCGCGCCGAGTGGTTCACCGTCCGCGTACGCGGTGACACCGACCGCTTCCAGCGCGACGGAGGAGACCCGGTGCACGGTGACGACGGGGTGGCCGAGGTGCGTTCCCTTGTAGACCTTGGGGAACACTTTGAGGAGCGTGGCGCGGCTGCAGTCACCGACGACGGTCACGTCGAAGAGACCGTCGTCCATGACTGCGTCCGCGCAGATCCGCATGCCGCCGCCGTAGGTCGAGCCGTTGCCGACGGCGATGAGCGTCGCCTCGATCTCTCGGAACGGTCCGCCGTCCAGACTCATGCGGTACGTGATCGGCTTGAAGGCGGCGAGTTCGGCGAGGATCGCCAGGTCGTACTTGAACCGGCCGCCGACCCAGCGCATCCGGTTGCCGCGGTCGTTGACTCGGGAGTCGAAGCCGGAAGCGAGCACGGAACCGAACCAGCGCTCACCGACCCGTCCGAGGTCGATCTCACGGAGGGCACCGCCCTTGAGCGCCTCGGCGGCCAGCCGCCCCGCCGCGGCCGGATCCCGTATCGGCATACCGAGGGCGCGGGCGAAGTCGTTGCCCGTGCCGACGGCGACGACGCCGAGCGGGGTCAGGGTTCCGGCTACCGCCTGGAGGGCGAGGGACATCATCCCGTCGCCGCCGACGGCTATGAGCGCGCCCGTCCCCGCGGCCACCGCCTCCCGGGCCCGCCGCAACGCGTCGTCGGCGTCCTCACCGAGCACCGTACGGACGGAGAATCCGGCGTCCCGCAACGCGGAAGCGGCCGGCTGCGCGGCGTGCGCGCCCCGGCCGCGTCCTGCGGTGGGATTGACGAAAAGGGTGATCTCGCTGGTCACCCGGGGGACCTTACAAGGTCAGGTGATGTCGTCGTAACCGTCTCGCCGGGACGATCGTCCGCCGTCCTGTTCCCCGTCCGCCTGTGCGGGCAGCGAGGCAGACACGTTCTCCATCTCGCCGATGTCCCCGGGCGTGAGATCCAGGTCCGACGCCTCGTCGTCGTCGAGGTCGGCGTCGGGGTTGCTGCGACGCCTCCGCCGGTCGTTGGCGATGCAGATGCCGAGCGCGATGAAGTAGAGCAGCACGATCGGCGCCGCCAGCGAGATCATCGTCAGCGGGTCACCGGTCGGGGTCGCCACTGCCGCGAAGACCGTGATGCCCATGACCATGGCGCGCCACCAGGACGCGAGCCGCTTGGCCGTGAGGACGCCGGTGAAGTTCAGCAGGACGAGCAGGAGCGGCAGCTCGAAGGCGAGACCGAACACGATCACCATGCGCGTGACGATGTCGAGGTAGTCGTCGACGGGCAGCAGGTTCGTCGTGTTGTCCGGTGTGAAGTCGAGCAGCACCGCCGCGGTCTGGGGCATCAGGATGTACGCGAGCGCAGCACCCACGCAGAACAGCGGCACACCGGCGCCGACGAAGCTCAGTGCGTACTTCTTCTCGTTCCTGTGGAGACCCGGAGCCAGGAACGCCCAGAGCTGGTAGAGCCAGACGGGCGTGGAGAACAGCACACCCGCCATGAGGGAGACCTTGAGGGCGATGGAGAACGGAGCGACCAGACCGTTCACCGTCATCTCGGCGCAGGGCTTGCCGTTGTCCTGCACCTTCCGGCCGTCGGTGCAGCCGACCGACTCCAGGATGGGCCGGATCAGGAAATCGATCAGGTCCTTGTAGAAGAAGGCCGTGATCGACGTGATCACGATGACCGCCACGACCGCGATCAGCAGTCGGTTACGCAACTCACGCAGGTGATCAGCGAGAGGCATCCGCCCCTCGCCGTCCTTCTCCTGCTTGCGGGCAGACTTGAGCAACCCACTTCCCTCGTCTCGTGCGACAGCTGTCGGGAGGACCCGTCAGCGATCAGCTCTGGGTGGTGGGCTTCGCTTCGTTCACCGGGCGGGAGCTCGTCACGTCGCCGGGAGCGGCCTGGATCGTGCGCGCGGCGGCGGGCTGCTGGGCAGCCTGGTCGGCGACCGTGTCCGTCGTGGCCGCGGGCTCGTCGTCCTTCTTCATCGCCTTGGCCTCGCTCTTGAGGATGCGGGCCGACTTGCCGAGGGAACGCGCCATGTCGGGAAGCTTCTTGGCACCGAACAACAGCAGGATGACAGCGATGATCAGAACGATCTCGAGAGGCTTCAGATTGCCCATGATGTGCTTCCTTCTCGCTGAGGCGGCTGGAGGTGGGCTCGCTGCCCTTGGACCGGACACACGTCCGACCATTTCGCTGGGAGCGATCGTAACCCGCGGGAGTAAACGCGAGGCAATGCCTATGCATACTTTCGCTGCGGCCCGCACCTCCACCAGGGCCGTCACCAGCAGCGTACCCCCCGAGACTATGAAAGAGGAGGCCGCGCCCGGGCGGATCAAACAGCGGTCCTAGCGCAGGGTTTCGCCCGTGGCCGTGAGGTTCGTGGCGGCGCGCTCCAGGTCCTCGGCTGCCCGGTTGATGCGCTCAGTGGTGCTTGTCACCTGATGGCCGAGGCGCTGGGCCTCGATGAAGACCTTGACGGCCAGCACGCCCAGAACGGCGATCCCGAGGAATCCCAGGGCGATGGCGAGCATGGGCCAGAACATGCGCAGTGCCTCGATGTGTCTCGTGTCCGAAGGTTCCGACGGTCCCGGAGGTCCGGAGTGATGCCTCAGGCACCCGTGTGCAGGCGGAGCGTCCGCACGCCGCCGCCGGTGAGGAGTTCCACTATCCGCTCCCCCGCGGGCCGGCGGACGGACACGCCGCACGCGGGGCAGGTGAAGGAGTAGAAGGTGGTCCGGCTGCTCGCGCCGATCGCCAGCCGGAACTCCGCCGCCGCCAGTTCGAACCGCGCCCGGCAATCCGGACAGGCGGCCTTGAACCGCACAGAATCGGGAACGACCACGGTCGGCACATCCGAAACACCGGACACTACAGACATATTGCCCATATCTCCTCGGGTATCCCCTCAGGCCAGGCCGTCGTACGCGGCGAGCGCCGCACGGGCCGCGGTCCGTGCGCTGTGCGCCAGTTCCGGTGGCGAGACGATGCGGCCCTCCCCGCCTAGCCGAAGCGCGAGTCTTCGGAGCGATGCCGGGTCGGGTGTGCGCAGAGTGATCCGCAGGCCGCCGTCGGGCAGTTCCTCGGCGCTGTCGTGCGGGTAGTACTCGGCGACCCAGCGTCCGCCGGGACCGACCTCGACCACGACCTCCGGGTCCTCCGCGGCAGGCTGGACCAGCCCCTCGGACAGATCCCGGAGTTCCAGCTCCGGCGGCGCGGCCGGTTCGTCGAGCAGCCGGATCTCGGCGACCCGGTCGAGGCGGAAGGTGCGCCGGTCCTCGGAGGACCGGCACCAGGCCTCCATATAGGTGTGTCCGACGGCGAACAGCCGGATCGGGTCCACCTCGCGCTCGGTGAGCTCGTCGCGCGCGGGTGAGTAGTAGCGCAGCCAGAGGCGGCGGCGCTCGGAGATCGCCCGGTCCACATCGGCGAAGACGCCGCCCTCGGACTCGAAGGTGACCGAGAGCCGAGAACTGGCGGCCCCCACCTCACCGGCGGCGGCCTCCAGCTTGGCGGTGGCCCGCAGCAGGGCCTGCCGGTCGCTCTCGCGCAGTCCGGGCAGCGTCGCGACGGCGCGGGCGGCGACGAGCAGGGCCGTCGCCTCGTCGGCCGCGAGCCGCAGCGGCTCCGCGACGTCGTCCGGGTTGTGCCACCAGATGCGGTCGCCGTCGGTGTCGATGTCGAGCAGATCACCGCCGCGGAAGCTCGTCCCGCACATGGGCAGGACGTCGAGGTCCGAGATCAGCTCGTCCTCGGTGATCCCGAAGGCCCGCGCGACGTCCTGGACATGGGCGCCGGGGCGCTCACGCAGATACGTCACCAGGGAGAGCATCCGGCGGGTCTGGTCGATGGCGTTCGTGGCCATGAATACGGTCCCCTCAGTCCTTGGCCACGGCGCGCAGCCGGTCCACCACGTCGGCCCGCAGATCCGCAGGTTCACTGACGACGACGTCCGGTCCGAACTCGACGAGCCAGGCGTCCAGGCCGTGTCCGTACGGAATCTCCAACTCCTCCCACCCGTCCCCGAGTTCCCGGACCGATATCGCCCGGGCCCGGAGCGGGTAGCCGGAGTCGGCCCGCAGCCGGATCAGCGCGGTACGCGTCGCCGTCTCGCCCGCCCAGCTCTCGACGGTCTCGCGGACGGTGACCACGTCGGGGACCTCGGCGGTGAAGGCTCCGGCGCGCGAACGCACCTTGCCCGTGATCCGGGAGAGCCGGAACACCCGCTCGGCACCCCTCTCCCGGTCCCAGCCGGCCAGGTACCAGTGGCCGCGCCAGCACTCCAGCGTCCACGGTTCGACCTGCCGCTGCTCGGGGCGTGCCGCGTTGCCCTTGCGGTAGTCGAAGGTCACCGGCCGGCGGTCGCGGCAGGCCAGCATCAGCGGCTCGAACGCGGCCTCGTGGACGGGGATGCGGGGTTCGAGGGCGCTGTGCACCTCGTAGGCGTCCTCGGCTTCCGGCATGCCCGCGGCCCGCAGCTTCTGCAGGGCTCCGCTGGCGGCGCCGGCGAGGCGGGCCTGCTGCCAGACCTTGGCGGCCAGCCCGAGGGCGGCGGCCTCCTCGGCGTCCAGCGTGATGGGGGGCAGGCGGTTGCTGTCACGGCGGGCGAGGTAGCCCGTGTCCCCGTCCAGGTTCTCCACGGTCTCGATGACCAGACCGAGCTCGCGCAGATCGTCCTTGTCGCGCTCGAACATCCGGTTGAAGGCGTCGTCGGATCCCGCCTCGAGGTAGGCCTCGATGGAACCGCGCAGTTCGCGCTTGCTGAGCGGGCGCCGGGTCCCCAGCAGACACAGTGCCAGGTTCATCAGCCGCTCGGCCTTGGCAATCGCCATCGACGCCCTTTCTGTTTTGCTCTACGACCCTCGACCGTACCGCTCCGGGGTGTCCGGACAAAAGCTCGTGCCGCGGCGGGCAACGTTTGCCCGTGAAGGAGCGGCGTCCGGTGCGTGTTCTCGGTGTGCCGGCCGGAAGTCCGCGTACTGGACGTACCCGGGCTTTCGACCGGTGCGGCGAGAGTGCGTGCCGGGCGTCGCGACGGGGCAAACGTCGCCTGCCGCGGCAGAGGGCCCGTACCTTGCGGTACGGGCCCTCGGAGCGCAGGGGCGCTGGATCAGACCGCCATCAGGTCGCAGACGAAGATCAGCGTCTCGCCCGGGGCGATCGCGCTGCCGGCGCCGCGGTCACCGTAGCCGAGGTGCGCGGGGATGGTCAGCTGTCGACGGCCGCCGACCTTCATGCCCTGCACGCCCTGGTCCCAGCCCTTGATGACCTGACCGGCACCGAGCTGGAACTTGAGCGGCGTACCGCGGTTCCAGGAGGCGTCGAACTCCTCACCGGTGGAGAAGGCCACGCCCACGTAGTGGACGGAGACCGTCTGGCCGGCCTGGGCCACGGCGCCGTCGCCTTCCCAGATCTCCTTGATCTCCAGGTCGGCCGGCGGCTCGCCACCCGGGAAGTCGATCTCGGGCTTCTCGATGCTCACTGACTTGCTCCTCTAAATGATGAACTGGGCAACCGGGACAGTCTTACATCTTCGCGAGGATGTCCACGGCGAAGACGAGCGTGGAGTTCGCGGGAATGGACTGCTGCGCCTTGTCACCGAGGCCCTGGTCCGGCGGGATGACGAGCAGCACGCGGCTGCCGATCTTCTTGCCGATCAGGCCGTTCTTCAGGCCCTTGAGGGTGACCTGGGCCAGCGGGAAGGAGGCGGTCTTGCCCGTCGTGTACGTGTTGTCGAACTCCTTGCCGTCCTTCCACAGCTTGGCCACGTAGTTCACTACGACCGTGTCGGTCTCCTTGACGACCTCGCCCTTGGACTCCAGCACGTAGTTGGAGACCAGCTTCTTGGGCGGGGTGACCTTGCTGGGGATCGTGAGGGTCGGCGCCTTGCCGTCGGTGTTCGTTCCCACCTTCGGCAGGTCGGTGTTGTCCTGGGCGACCGGGGTGCCCTTGGCCGACGCCGGGATCTGCTTCGCCTTCAGGACGTCGACGACGAAGACGAGGGTGGCGTTCGCCTTGATGTCGCCCTGGCCCTGCGCGCCGTAACCGAGCTCCGGCGGGATCACGAGTTCGACCCTGCTGCCGACCTTCTGCCCGACCAGACCCTTGTCCCAGCCCTGGATGACCATGCCTGCGCCGAGCGTGAGATCGAACGGCTGCTTGCGGTCGAAGCTGTTGTCGAACGGCTTGTCGGAGTCCCAGGCCTGCCCCAGGTAGTTGACCTGGATCGCGTCGCCGTTCTTGAGCGTCGCGCCGTCGCCCTCACTGACGACCTTGGTCTTCAGCTCCTTGGGCGGGGTTCCCGTGCCCTTGGCCAGGGTCGGCTTCTCGCCGAACTTCGCGCCCGCGGTGATGGCGGGGAATCCGCCCTCCGTGGGGGCGGAGGCGGAAGCGGAGGCGGAAGCGGAGTCGGAGCCCTTGTCGTCGCTGCCGCAGGCCGCTGACACCAGCAGCAGGGGGACGACGAGAAGGCCGGCAATTCGGCGCACTGGTTCCTCAGATCTCAGACGGCACATTTGTTGGGACACAGCCCAGGGGTCCCCGACACTCTAGGGCGTGCGCAGGGCCCCGTACGAGGAACGTACGGGGCCCGAGTCGCACGAGAGCCGAGGCGCGTCCTGCGCCGGCTCACATACCCGCGATCAGCTTCTCCACTCGGTCGTCGACGGATCGGAACGGGTCCTTGCACAACACCGTGCGCTGCGCCTGGTCGTTGAGCTTCAGATGGACCCAGTCGACGGTGAAGTCCCGCCGCTGTTCCTGGGCCCGCCGGATGAAGTCGCCCCGCAGCCGCGCCCTGGTCGTCTGCGGGGGCACCGACTTGCCCTCGAAGATCTTCAGGTCGTTGCAGATACGGGCGGCCTGCCCCTTGCGTTCCAGCAGGTAGTACAGGCCCCGGCGGCGGTGGATGTCGTGGTAGGCGAGGTCTATCTGGGCGACCCGCGGATTCGACATGGTCATGTTGTGCTTGGCCCGGTACCGCTCGATGAGCTTGTACTTCATGACCCAGTCGATCTCGGTGCCGATCCGGTCGAGGTCCTCGGCCTCGATCGCGTCGAGGGTGCGGCCCCACAGTTCGAGGACCTTCTCGACGTTGCCCGTGCGGATTCCGCGGCGGTCCACGAAGTCCACGGCCTTCTCGTAGTACTCGCGCTGCACCTCTATGGCGGACGCCTCGCGGCCGCTGGCGAGGCGGACCTTGCGCTGCCCCGTGATGTCGTGGCTGACCTCGCGGATCGCCCGGATCGGGTTCTCCAGGGTCAGATCCCGCATCACCGTGCCCGCCTCGATCATGCGGAGCACCAGGTCGGTGGCGCCGACCTTGAGGAGCATCGTCGTCTCGGACATGTTGGAGTCGCCGACGATGACGTGGAGGCGCCGGTAGCGCTCCGCGTCCGCGTGCGGTTCGTCGCGGGTGTTGATGATCGGACGGGAACGCGTCGTCGCGGAGCTGACGCCCTCCCAGATGTGCTCGGCACGCTGGCTGACGCAGTAGACGGCGCCCCGCGGGGTCTGCAGCACCTTGCCGGCGCCGCAGATCAGCTGCCTCGTGACGAGGAAGGGAATGAGGATGTCCGCGAGCCGGGAGAATTCTCCGTGCCGGGCCACGAGGTAGTTCTCATGACATCCGTAGGAGTTTCCCGCCGAGTCGGTGTTGTTCTTGAAGAGATAGACGTCGCCTGCGATTCCCTCCTCGTGCAGACGGCGTTCGGCGTCGACAAGCAGGCCTTCGAGAATGCGCTCGCCGGCCTTGTCGTGGGTGACCAGTTCGGTCAGGTTGTCGCATTCGGGGGTTGCATATTCCGGATGCGATCCCACGTCGAGGTAGAGGCGGGCGCCGTTCCGCAGAAAGACATTGCTGCTGCGGCCCCATGACACAACACGGCGGAAGAGGTAGCGCGCCACTTCATCAGGAGACAGTCGGCGCTGTCCCCTGAACGTGCACGTGACGCCGTACTCGTTCTCCAGCCCGAAAATGCGGCGGTCCATGACTGAACATTACGCCTGATGGACCGAGCTGAAACCGGGTTCGACGGCACCGTTTCGATCATTTTCCGATCCTCGCACCACAACAGCACTACGCCCGGGAGCTGCGAGGACCTTTCCGGTGGCCCGCGAAGCGGGCGGCGCCACCACTCCACCGGCCCTCGCGAGGGCGTCGTCGCGGCGCGGGGCCGCGGCGCGCCCGCACGGCCACGGCGCCTTCCGTCACGCCTGCCGGCCCTGGCCCAAGCCGGGTTCGACGGCGTCGTCCCGGTCGCCCCCCGGGCCGCGGACCGCGACAGCGCTGTGCCCGGGGACCGCGAGGACCCTTCCGGTGGACAGCAGCACGATCAGCGCGGCCACGCCTCCGGCCCCCGCCACGGCGAAGCTCCAAGCCGTCCCGCCCAGCTCCACGGCCGGGCCCGCCACCGCCGTTCCCGCCGCAGCGCCCACGCCGAACGTCGTCACCAGCCAGGAGAACGCCTCCGTCACCGTGCCCCGCGGCGCGTGCCGGTCGACGACGATGAACGAGCAGGCGATGGCCGGGGCCAGGAACACCCCGGCGACGGCGGCCAGCACGGTCATCGCCACCACGCCCGGCGTCAGCATCAGCGGCAGATAGCCCAGCGCCAGCAGCGCCACGATCACCCGGAGCCTGCGCTCGGGCGGCCCGGACCACTGCCGGGCCCCGTACAGCGCTCCCCCGATCAGCGCGCCCAGGCCCAGGGCCGCCATCAGCCAGCCGTAGACGGACTCCCGGCCGTGGTCGTCGGCGTACGCCACACCGGCCACGGTGATGGAGCCCAGCGCCATCCCGACGAAGAAGAACGAGCCGAGCAGCGCCAGCAGCCCGCGCGAGCGCAGCGCACCCAGCCAGTGCGCCTCGCGCGGCGCGGAGCGCCAGGTCCTGGACGGCTCGGACAGGACGACGGAGAGCGCCCCCAGGACCCCGATCGCGTTGATGACGAGCAGCGCGGCGGCCGGCGACCAGAGGGACACCAGCAGGGTCACCAGCAGCGGTCCGATCGTGAACATGACCTCCTGGGCCACCGCATCCATGGCATAGGCCCGGTGCACCCGGTCCTCGCTCCCGAGCACGCTCGGCCACAGGGCCCGCAGGCCGCCCTCCAGGGGCGGCGTGAACACTCCGGCCACGACCACCGCCGCGTAGGCGAGCGGCAGGGATCCGAAACCCGCCACGGCGAGCAGGGCCATGCCGAGCGCCGAGAGGACGGCGGCGGGGAGCTGGACCCGGGGCTGGCCATAGAGGTCGACCGCACGGCCCAGCAGCGGCTGTCCGACCGCCGTGGCCAGCCCGTACACGGCGGCGAGCGCACCGGCGAGGGTGTAGCTGCCGCCCTCCGCGCGGGTGAACAGCACGATGGCGATGTGCGCGGTGCCGTTCGGCAGCCGGCCCACCAGGGTGCCCGTCAGCAGCCGGGCGGCATGCCGCGCCCGGAGGATGTCCAGATATCCCGCGGCCATGTCCCGCCCCTCTCCTTGGAGCGCCGTTCCGGCCACCCGAGGTTTTACGTATAACTTCCAGGTTCATACGTACCATGAGCCCAGTCCGCAGGTCCACATCGTCGCGCCTGCCCGACCGGCCCGGAGGCCCGCGTGACCAGCCCAGCACCACCCGGCCCGCCCCGGCCCACCAGCCGCGACGTGGCACGGGCCGCAGGCGTCTCCCAGGCCACCGTCTCCCTGGTCCTCGGCGACAAATGGCGCGGCCGGGTCTCCGAGAGCACCGCCGGCCGGGTGCGCGACGCCGCCCGCGACCTCGGCTACCGGCCCAACCTCGCCGCCCGCAATCTGCGCCTCGGCCACACCAGGACCGCGCTGCTGGTCGTCCCCGCCCTGACCAACGAGTTCTTCGCCCGGGTCTACACCGGCGCCGCCGCGGTCGCCGCGGAGCACGGCTTCGGCGTCGTCCTGTACCCCTCACCCGACGGCACGGGGCCGGCCCGGGACCCCTTCGCCTCGGCACGCGCCGCCCTGGACGGGGTGATCGCCTCCTCGATGGCCGCCGACGCCCTGGGAGCCCTGCGCGGCGCCGGGCTCCCCCTGGTCATGCTCGACAGCGACCCCGCGGCGCCGGGCCCCGCGGCCATGGTCAACCTCGACATCGCCGACGGGATGCGCCAGGTGGCCGCTCACCTGCTCGCCCTCGGCCACCGCCGCTTCCTCCACCTCGCCTCGGCCGTCGACTCCTGGACCTTCGCGGTCCGTGCCCGCGCCCTCCACGATGCCCTGCGCGGCGTCCCGGGCGCCCACATCCGGACCGTGCCCGCCGCGCTGGACGTACGGGCCGGCCGCGAGGCGGCGGAACACGCGCTGGCCCTCCCGGGGCCCCGTCCCACCGCCATCGTCTGCGACGACGACATCCTGGCCGCGGGCGCCTGCAAGGCCGCCCGCCGGCTCGGGCTGCGCGTTCCGGACGACCTCTCGGTCACCGGCTTCGACGACCTGGCCCTGGCCACGGCGGTCGAGCCGGAACTCACCACGGTGCGGCTGCCCGCCGAGCAGGTCGGCGAGCGGGGCATGAGCGCCCTGCTGGCCGTACTCGAAGGCCGGCAGGCCGAGCCCGGCAGCCTGCCCGTACACCTCGTCGTGCGAGGCTCCAGCGCGCCGCCGCCCGCCGGCCCCACCGCATGACTGTGCCCCGGCCCGCCGGGAAGGCGGACCGGGGCACAGGAGGAACACGCGGAACCGGCTACTCGACGTCGCCGCCGGAGTCGGTGGAGTCTCCGGCACCGGAGGAATCCGGCGCGGCCTTCTTCCCGCCCGGCTTGCCCGTGTCCGTCGTGGCCGCGGAAGTGTCCGCGCCCTCGGCGTCCTCGGTGTCCGAAGGGGCGTCCGTCGGCGTCGCACCGGCGCCGTCGGCCTCCAGCAGCCGGGCGAGCTGCCGGCCGACGATCCGCTTGAACTTGCGCTGCTGCGGCCTCGTACGGTCCAGGACCGCGACCTCCAGCCGCTCCGCGGGGATCTCCCGCTCGCTGCCGTTGGGATCGCGGGACAGCGCCTGCACCGCCAGCTTCAGCGCCTCGGCGAGCGACATCCCGTCCCGGTGGCGCTGGTCGAGGAAGGTGCTGATCTGTTCCGCGTTGCCGCCGACCGCGACCGAGCCGTGCTCGTCCACGATCGATCCGTCGTGCGGCAGCCGGTAGATCTGGTCGCCCTCGGGCCCGTCGCCGACCTCGGCGACCACCAGCTCCACCTCGTACGGCTTCTCGGCCGCACTGGAGAAAATGGTGCCGAGCGTCTGCGCGTAGACGTTCGCCAGACCACGCGCCGTCACATCGTCGCGGTCATAGGTGTATCCACGCAGATCGGCGTAACGCACTCCGCCGATGCGGAGATTCTCGTACTCGTTGTACTTGCCGGCGGCTGCGAAACCGATCCGGTCATAGATCTCGCTGAACTTGTGCAGCGCACGGGACGGGTTCTCGCCGACGAACACAATGCCGTCGGCGTACTGCAGCACAACCAGGCTGCGACCACGGGCGATGCCCTTCCGGGCATATTCCGCCCGGTCGGCCATGGCCTGCTGAGGTGAGACATAGAACGGCGTCGACACCGGCTATCCGTCCCTTTCTGTCAGTGGCAGGAGCATCGAAGAAGCCTCGGAACGGATGGTCAGAGCAGCGCGGCGCGCGGGCCGTCGGGCTGTTCCAGCCGGCGTTCCAGAATCGAGCGGGCAATCTCGGAGGATTCCGTCTCGGTCAGCTTCCGGAAGCCCTCGTCGGTGATGACGGTGAGGATCGGATAGATACGACGGCCCACGTCCGGTCCACCGGTCGCCGAGTCGTCGTCCGCCGCGTCGTACAGCGCCTGTACGACCAGCGTGAGCGTCTGCTCCTCCGTCAGGTCCTCGCGGTAGAGCTTCTTCATCGAGTTGCGGGCGAAGATCGAACCGGAGCCGGTGGACGCGTACCCGTGCTCCTCGGAACGGCCGCCGGTGACGTCGTAGCTGAAGATCCGGCCCCGCTCGCGGTCGACGTCGTAGCCGGCGAAGAGCGGCACCACGGCGAGACCCTGCATGGCCATCGCCAGGTTGCTCCGGATCATCGTGGAGAGCCGGTTCGCCTTGCCCTCCAGGGACAGCTGGGCCCCCTCGACTTTCTCGAAGTGCTCCAGCTCCAGCTGGAAGAGCTTGACCATCTCCACGGCCAGACCGGCCGTACCGGCGATACCCACCGCCGAGTACTCGTCGGCCGGGAAGACCTTCTCGATGTCGCGCTGCGCGATCATGTTGCCCATGGTCGCCCGCCGGTCACCGGCCAGGACCACACCGCCGGGGAAGGCGGCCGCGACGATCGTGGTGCCGTGCGGCGCCTCGATGACCCCCTTCATGGGCGGCAGCTGCCGATTGCCCGGGAGCATCCCGGGCGACTGGTCGGACAGGAAGTCCATGAACGAAGAGGACCCGGGCGTCAGGAAGGCAGCTGGTAGACGCCCGGTGCTACGAGTGTTGGCTTCCACGCGTTTCCCTCCAGGTAAGCGATGGCCCTGCGCAAGGTGTCAGGATCATCTCCCAACTTGCCTACGGCCGAATTGCAGTTGAAGCACCGTATGCCACGGACCCTACCCGCCCCGGGCCGGTGATCCACATGTGTGGCGGAGGCATTCGGATCGATCACGGTCCGAGCCCGCGAATGAAGCCGGCGGTCGTGCGGCACGGGCCGAAGCCCGTGCCGCACGCCGGTCACCGGTGAAGGCGCCGGGCCGGTTACTCCCCGCCCTTTTGGACGAACGAGCGAACGAAGTCCTCGGCATTGGCCTCGAGGACGTCATCGATCTCGTCGAGGACGTCGTCCACGTCGTCGCTCAGCTTCTCCTGTCGCTCCTTGAGGTCCTCGGAGCCCTGCGCCTCCTGGGCCTGCTCCTCGGCCTCCTCGGTGGAGCGCGTCGCCTTCTGCTGTCCGCCGCCGGTGTCCTTGGTCGCCATATAGCTCACCCCGCTCGGTTCGAAGCACTTGATCAGACCCTACCTACGGGGTCCGACATTGGCCCGGTACTTGTCTCAACGTCCGGAGGTCATCGGAATGATTCCCAGTCGACGGCCCTTTCAGCCGCCCTGCAGCACCCGGACCAGCTCTTCCGCCGTACGGCATCGGTCCAGGAGGGCCTTGACGTGGTCGCGGGTGCCCCGCAGCGGCTCCATGGTGGGCACCCGCTGCAGCGAGTCATGGCCCGGCAGGTCGAAGATGACCGAGTCCCAGGAGGCCGCGGCCACGTCGTCCGCGTACTGCTCCAGACAGCGACCGCGGAAATACGCCCTGGTGTCCTCCGGAGGCGCCGTACGGGCCTTCTCGACCTCGTTCTCGTCCAGCAGGCGTTTCATCCTGCCCCGGGCCACCAGGCGGTTGTAGAGGCCCTTCTCGGGCCGTACGTCGGCGTACTGCAGGTCCACCAGATGCAGGCGGGGCGCGTCCCAGTCCAGGCTGTCGCGGCGGCGGTAGCCCTCCATGAGCTCCCGCTTGGCGATCCAGTCCAGCTCGCGGGACAGGCTCATCGGATCGTTCTCCAGCCGGTTGAGCGTGTCCTCCCAGCGGACCAGGATGTCCTTGGTCTGCTCGTCGGCGTCCGCCCCGTAGCGCTCCTCGACGTACTTGCGGCCCAGCTCGAAGTACTCCATCTGGAGCTGGACAGCGGTGAGTGTCCGGCCGCTGCGCAGCGTGATCAGCTGCTGGAGGTCCGGGTCGTGGGAGACCTGGTGGAGGGTGCGCACGGGCTGGTCGACGGCCAGGTCGACATTGATGAAGCCGTCCTCGATCATGGAGAGGACCAGTGAGGTGGTGCCCAGCTTGAGGTAGGTGGAGATCTCCGAGAGGTTCGCGTCCCCGATGATCACATGGAGCCTGCGGTACTTCTCGGCGTCGGAGTGGGGCTCGTCGCGCGTGTTGATGATCGGGCGTTTGAGGGTGGTCTCCAGACCGACCTCGACCTCGAAGTAGTCGGCGCGCTGGCTGATCTGGAATCCGTGCTCGTGGCCGTCCTGGCCGATTCCGACCCGGCCCGCACCGGTGACGACCTGGCGCGAGACGAAGAACGGCGTCAGATGGCGGACGATGTCGGAGAACGGCGTCTCGCGCTTCATGAGGTAGTTCTCGTGGGTGCCGTACGAGGCGCCCTTGTTGTCGGTGTTGTTCTTGTACAGATGGATCGGCTGGGCGCCCGGGAGCTGGGCCGCACGCTCGGCGGCCTCGGCCATGATCCGTTCGCCGGCCTTGTCCCACAGGACCGCGTCCCTGGGATTGGTGATCTCCGGCGAGCTGTACTCGGGGTGCGCGTGGTCGACGTAGAGCCGTGCGCCGTTGGTGAGGATGACATTGGCCAGGCCGATGTCCTCATCGGTGAGCTGGCTGGAGTCGGCGGTCTCGCGGGCGAGGTCGAAGCCTCGCGCGTCGCGCAGCGGGTTCTCCTCCTCGAAGTCCCAGCGGGCGCGGCGCGCCCGGTGCATCGCCGCCGCGTAGGCGTTGACGATCTGGGACGAGGTGAGCATGGCATTGGCGTTGGGGTGACCTGGCACGGAGATCCCGTACTCGGTCTCGATGCCCATTACTCGCCGTACGGTCATGCGGCCCTCCTTGCCCGGCGACGCTCCCTTCCGGGGCGGCGCTCAAGTACCGCTGCTTTTCCGGTGCGTGCGCGGTTTGCCCGTTCCCGCACTGCGCGACCGGGCGGTACGCCAGAGCCTAGAGCGCCTCTGTGCCGGTGGGGAGATCAATTACGTCATTACTGCGGTGTCGTGGGAGCTGTCCGGAAAGCAACCGGCTGCGGATGCCCGGCCGGGCATCCGCAGCCGGTCTGCGTTCTAGAGGTACTGCCCGGTATTCGCCACCGTGTCGATGGAGCGACCGGTGTCCGCGCCCTGCTTTCCGGTGACGAGTGTGCGGATGAAGACGATCCGCTCACCCTTCTTGCCGGAGATCCTGGCCCAGTCGTCCGGGTTGGTGGTGTTCGGCAGGTCCTCGTTCTCCTTGAACTCGTCCACGCAGGCCTGGAGGAGATGGGAGACGCGCAGGCCCTTCTGGCCCTGCTCGAGGAAGGCCTTGATGGCCATCTTCTTGGCCCGGTCGACGATGTTCTGGATCATCGCGCCGGAGTTGAAGTCCTTGAAGTACAGGACTTCCTTGTCGCCGTTGGCGTACGTGACCTCGAGGAAGCGGTTCTCCTCGGACTCGGTGTACATCCGCTCGACGACCGACTGGATCATCGCGTGGGCCGCGGCCTCCTTGGAGCCCGTGTGCTCGGCCAGATCGTCCGCGTGCAGGGGCAGCGAGGGCGTGAGGTACTTCGCGAAGATGTCCTTCGCGGCCTCTGCGTCGGGACGCTCGATCTTGATCTTCACATCGAGGCGGCCGGGGCGCAGGATCGCGGGGTCGATCATGTCCTCGCGGTTGGAGGCGCCGATGACGATGACGTTCTCCAGGCCCTCGACACCGTCGATCTCGGCGAGCAGCTGGGGGACGATGGTGTTCTCCACGTCCGAGCTGACACCGGATCCGCGGGTGCGGAAGAGGGACTCCATCTCGTCGAAGAAGACGATGACGGGGGTACCCTCACTCGCCTTCTCGCGGGCACGCTGGAAGACCAGGCGGATGTGGCGCTCGGTCTCGCCGACGTACTTGTTGAGGAGCTCCGGACCCTTGATGTTGAGGAAGTAGCTCTTCCCGGCCGGCTGGCCGGTCACTTCGGCGACCTTCTTGGCAAGGGAGTTGGCGACGGCCTTGGCAATGAGTGTCTTGCCGCAGCCGGGTGGGCCGTAGAGCAGGATGCCCTTCGGCGGCCGGAGCTCGTGCTCCTTGAAGAGGTCGGGGTGGAGGTAGGGGAGCTCGACCGCGTCGCGGATCAGCTCGATCTGGTCGCCCAGGCCACCGATCTTGTTGTAATCGATGTCCGGGACTTCTTCGAGGACGAGCTCTTCGACCTCGCTCTTGGGGACGACTTCGTAGACGTAGCCGGACCTGGGTTCGAGCAGCAGGGCGTCGCCGGGGCGGATGGTGATGTCCAGCAACGGCTCGGCGAGCCGCACCACCCGTTCCTCGTCGGTGTGCCCGACCACCAGGGCTCGTTCGCCGTCCTCAAGGATCTCCTTGAGGGTGACGATGTCCCCGGCCCGCTCGAATTCCATGGCGTCGACCACGTTGAGCGCTTCGTTGAGCATGACTTCCTGGCCGCGCCGGAGGTCTTCGAGCTCAACGCTGGGACTGACGTTCACCCGGAGCTTGCGGCCCCCGGTGAAGATGTCGCAGGTACCGTCCTCGTTCGCATGCAGGAACACACCGAAGCCGGCCGGCGGCTGTGCGAGCCGGTCGACCTCTTCCTTGAGGGCCACGATCTGGTCGCGGGCCTCTCGGAGTGTGCCGGCGAGCCGCTCGTTCTGTGCGGACACGCCTGCGAGGTTGGTCTGCAACTCGACGATCCGCTCTTCGAGAATCCTCGTATGACGCGGAGAGTCGGCGAGCTTACGTCGCAGGACGGCGATTTCCTGCTCAAGATAGGCGACCTGGCCGGCTGGGTCATCGGACCCCCGCCCGGGCCGGATGCCGCGGTTGATGTCGTCGTCGTGGGCTGCCACGGTCCTCACCTCCTCCAAGGGGAGCTGGACGCTTCCTGACCCTACCTGGGTGGGTGATGATTGAAACCCCTAGATCACAAAGACTGTGGGGCGTGTCCGATCTTCACCCTTGCGCTCTCTCCCTCGTGTCAGGTGAATACCCACCCTTCAACCTCCGAAAGCGGCCGGTTGTATCGTCGAAGTGTTCAACACCCGTCAGGGGTGGCTTTTTTTGGTTCGGATACGCAGGAACGGCAGGAGAAATGACCGTGCAGCAGGACGCTCCCACCGGTAGCGGGACTCAGGATCTGGAGGTCTGGATCGACCAGGACCTCTGCACGGGGGACGGCATCTGCGTGCAGTACGCGCCGGAGGTGTTCGAGCTGGACATCGACGGACTCGCGTATGTGAAGAGCGATCAGGACGAGCTGCTCCAGGACAAGGGCGCGACCACGCGGGTCCCGCTGCCGATCCTTCAGGACGTGGTCGACTCGGCCAAGGAGTGCCCTGGCGACTGTATTCATGTACGGCGCGTTTCGGACAGGGTCGAGGTCTTCGGTCCCGACGCGGCCTGACCGCGCGGTGCCGGCCGCCCGGCCGCCGGCCCGGGCGGCGGACTCACCGGGTGCCGGCGGTCAGACTCCGGCGCCTGCGGGGTCCTGCGGCCGGCTGCTGCGCACGAAGGCGCCGTTCCGCCACTGCCAGGTGACCTGCTCCTGCTCGTCCGGGCAGCAGGAGGGAACCGAGGGCGAGGAGTAGCCGAGGAGCGTGGCGGAGACGACGCCGTCACGCACCGCGAAGTCACCGACGCTCATCTTCTGGACGGGGTCCACCAGGGTCGCGACGATCCGTGGTGCGGCCCCGTTTCCCTGTGTGAGGACGTAGACGCCGCTGGGCGGGGTACCGGATCCGGCCGCGCAGTGGACCACCGCGACGGTTTCCGGACGGCCGTCGCCGTCGAGGTCGCCGGGAGCCTGTTTGGCCACGGTGTGGCCTGCCCCGCCGCATTCGAGGGGGAAGTCCGCATGCGCCGGGTCGGGCGGCGCGAGGGCGGGGGACGCGCCGTGCTGTGCCACGGTGCGGTGGGGGGTGGAGGCCGAGGCGCTCGCGTCGGGCTGGAGCAGACCGGCTGCCGCGACGACGGCGGCCATGGCTGCTGCCGTGGCGAGCCAGTGCATCGGCGTGGTGTCGGTGTGCGCGAGGTCCGGGAGCGCGGAGGTCTGCACGCGGGATGTCTCCTGTGGTTCCTGTGGTGCGGAATGCCGGAAAGGCAGTGCCGTCGGCGGGACGTCGGCGGCGGGGTGGGGGTGGCCAGCATCGTGCCACACCTCACACGGCAGTGGAACGGTGGGGTCGCCACGGATCCCGCCCGGCGTTCAACGCGCACTCATGGGCAACGAAAAGGCGCCGCCGCCGGGTTCCCGGGTCGGTCCGGGAACCCGGCGGCGGCGCCGGTACGTCGGGGTGCGCGCCGAAGGCACACCCCGGCTCAGATCTGCGGGCGGTCTCAGTCGCGGGTCGCGGAGCCGCTCTGGCTGCCCGGGCCCGTGTAGTCATCGCCGTAGGCGCCCTTGGAGGGGCGGCGGCGGCGCGGCGGGGGCTGGACTCCGTCGGCCAGCCGGCGGGCGGTGACCAGGAATCCGGTGTGGCCGATCATGCGGTGGTCCGGGCGCACGGCGAGGCCCTCGACGTGCCAGTTGCGGATCATCGACTCCCAGGGCTGCGGTTCGGCGAAGCAGCCGATCTCGCGGATGGACTCGACCGTCCGGGAGAGCTGGGTGGTGGTCGCGACGTACGCGCAGAGGATGCCGCCGGGGACGAGCGCCTTGGAGACGACGTCCAGGCACTCCCAGGGCGCGAGCATGTCCAGGACGACGCGGTCCACGTCGGTCTCCGTCAGGTTGTCCTGAAGGTCGCCGATGGTGAGCTGCCATGCGGGGTGCGGGCTGCCGAAGTAGCGCTCGACGTTCTGCTGGGCGATCTCGGCGAAGTCCTCGCGGCGCTCGTAGGAGTGCAGCATGCCCTGCTCGCCGATGGCGCGGAGCAGGAAGGTGGACAGTGCGCCGGATCCGACGCCGGCTTCCACGACGCGGGCGCCGGGGAAGATGTCGCCGAACGCCAGGATCTGACCCGCGTCCTTGGGGTAGACCACGGCGGCGCCGCGGGGCATGGACAGGACGTAGTCGGGGAGCAGGGGGCGCAGCGCCAGGTAGACGACGTTTCCCGTGGTACGGACAACACTGCCCTCGGGAGCACCGATCAGCTCGTCGTGCGAGAAAGAACCCTTGTGGGTGTGGAAGTTCTTTCCGGCTTCGAGCGTGAAGGTGTAGTGGCGTCCCTTGGGATCGGTGAGCTGGACCTGGTCCCCGACCTTGAAGGGCCCACGTCGGCGGGCGGCACCGGTCGGTTCAGACATGTGACCAGCGTACCGGTGTTTGCGGGGCCTCCGACCGCCCGCCCCGGCGGGGGCTACGGCCTTCAGGCGGCGGGGCGGGCCATGGCGGCGACGAACGCACGCTCGACGTCGGCGGTGGAGAGCACTCCGTAGATCTCACCGGTGTCCTCGACGACGAGGTACTCGGTGGCGGGGCTGGCCTTGAGGCGGTCCAGGAGGGCCTCGCCGGCCAGTTCGGCGGAGACCTTCATGCCGTCGGTGAGGTCTTGGGCGAGGCCGCTGACGGCGACCCAGGGGCGGCGGTGTTCGGGGACGGCGACGATGGCGGCCTCCCGGACGACGGCCTGGGGTTCGCCGGTTCCGTCGACGACGACCAGGGCGCGGGCTCCTGCCTCGTTGGCCCGGCGCAGGGCCTCGGAGAGCGGGGTGTCGGCCTCGACCGGGACGGCGCGCCGGGTGAGGGCGCGGGCCTGCAGGTCGGGGAGGTGTTCGCGGAGCCGGGCCATGCGCAGGCTGTTGCCCGCGCCGGTCCAGATGATGGCGGCGAGGATCGCGGCGAGCAGGGCGTCGGTGACGGTGTCCATGCCGCTGATCTCTCGGTTGCCGCTCCCGAGGACGTCGGTGTGGGTGAGGAGGGGCAGGCCGACGAGGGTGACGACGGCGAGGGCGCGGCCGACCCAGGCGGCGGCGACGGTGCCGCTCATCGGGCGGCCGGTGATCTTCCAGACGACGGCGCGGAGCATCCGGCCTCCGTCGAGCGGGAGGCCGGGCAGGAGGTTGAACGCGGCGACGATGAGGTTGGAGATCATCAGTCCGCCGAGCAGCACGCCGGGCACGGTGCCGGCCTCGACGAACTTCATCGGGACGTAGAAGACGCCCGCCAGGACCAGGGAGAGCAGCGGACCGACGAAGGCGAGGACGAATTCGCGGCCGGGCGTCTCGGATTCCTTCTCGATCTCGGAGACGCCGCCGAAGAACTGGAGCTGGATCCGGCGGACCGGGAGCTTGTAGCGCAGGGCGGCGACCGTGTGGGCGAGTTCGTGGACGAGCACCGAGGCGTAGAACGCGATCGCGAAGAAGAGGGCGACCAGGTAGCGCGCCGCGCCGAGGTCGGGCAGGACACGGTCGAGCTGGCCGCCGAAGACCCAGGTGATCAGGGCCGCCACGACGAACCAGCTGGGCGCCACGTAGACGGGCACTCCGAAGGGGCGGCCCATGAGGATGCCGCCTCCCGGATCCTCCTTGTGTCCCGGGGCGCCCTTGTCGGGGCCGCCGCCGGGGCCCGTACCCCCTGGGCCGGGCTGCGGCCGCCCGCTGTTGCCGCTCTCGTCCACGAGGTCCCTTCGGTCGGTGCCGTTTCGGCACGATCATGCAGTGTTCGAGGGTCTGTGGTCGATGGTATGCCGATCGGTGTCAGTGGCGGGTCGTAGGGTCTTCGTCATGACCTCAGTACCGCGGCCGCCTCAGCCGCCCTCGTCCCTTTCGCCGTCGCGGGCGAGCGATTTCATGCAGTGCCCCCTGCTGTACCGCTTCCGGGTCATCGACAAGCTGCCGCAGAAGCCCAGCGAGGCGGCTACCCGGGGCACGCTGGTGCATGCGGTGCTGGAGCGGTTGTTCGACAATCCCGCGCCGGAGCGCACGCCGGGGCGGGCCACCTCGTTGATCCCGGCCCAGTGGGACCGGCTGCTGGAGTCGAAGCCGGAGCTGGCGGAGCTGTTCGCCGAGGACCCGGAGGGCGAGCGGCTCGCGCGATGGCTGTCGGAGGCGGAGCGGCTGGTGGAGCGCTGGTTCTCGCTGGAGGATCCGACGCGCCTGGAGCCGGCCGAGCGGGAGATGTTCGTCGAGACGGAGCTGGAGTCCGGTCTGCGGCTGCGCGGGGTGATCGACCGGATCGACGTGACGCCGACGGGCGAGGTCCGGATCGTGGACTACAAGACGGGGAAGGCGCCGCGTCCGGAGTACGCGGAGGGCGCGCTCTTCCAGATGAAGTTCTACGCGCTGGTGATCTGGCGGCTCAAGGGCGTGGTGCCGCGCCGGCTCCAGCTGGTCTACCTCGGCAGCGGCGACGTGATGACGTACGACCCGGTGGTGGCGGACCTGGAGCGGGTGGAGCGCAAGCTGCTGGCGCTGTGGGACGCGATCTCGCTGGCGACGGAGACGGGCGAGTGGCGGCCGCGGCCGACGAAGCTGTGCGGCTGGTGCGACCATCAGGCACTCTGTCCCGAATTCGGTGGGACTCCCCCGGTGTATCCGCTGTCGGTGCGCCCGGCGGAGTCGACGCAGGATGTCCAGGGCAGAATGGACCCGGTCCGGGCTGACACCGGCCGGCCCGGTGCCCTTGAAGGACATTGAGGAGATTCCGTGGCAATCCGCGTCCTACTGGTCGACGACCAACCGCTGCTGCGCACCGGCTTCCGGATGATTCTGGAGGCGGAGGGCGACCTCGCGGTGGTGGGCGAGGCCGGTGACGGTCTCCAGGCGCTCGACCAGGTGCGGGCGCTGCAGCCCGATGTGGTGCTGATGGACATCCGGATGCCGCGGATGGACGGCGTCGAGGCGACGCGCCAGATCACCGGTCCGGGCCGGGACGGCCCGGCGAAGGTGCTGGTGCTGACGACGTTCGATCTCGACGAGTACGTGGTGGAGGCGCTGCGCGCCGGCGCCAGCGGCTTCCTGCTGAAGGACGCCCCGGCCAATGAGCTGGTGCAGGCGATCCGGGTGGTCGCCGGTGGCGAGGCGATGCTCGCGCCGAGCATCACGCGCCGGCTGCTCGACAAGTACGCGGACCATCTGCCGTCCGGCGAGGAGCCGGTCCCGGACACCCTGCACACGCTCACGGACCGTGAGGTGGAGGTCCTGAAGCTGGTGGCACGCGGCCTGTCGAACGCGGAGATCGCCGCCGATCTGTTCGTCAGCGAGACCACCGTCAAGACGCATGTGGGTCATGTGCTGACGAAGCTGGGGCTGCGCGACCGGGTCCAGGCCGCGGTGTACGCGTACGAGAGCGGACTGGTGCGCCCCGGCGCCCAGTGACCCTTCGGGGCCGGGGCCGGGGCGGCATCGCGTGTCAGCTGCGGCCGAGCTCCCACAGCTGGAGGTCGGCGGAGGAGTTGACCGCCCATTCGACGCCGGTGAGTCCCTCGCGGGAGGCGACGTACTGCTTGCCCTGCCAGACCGGGAGGACGGGGACGTCCTCGGCGACGATGTCCTGGAGCTGCTGGAAGGTCTTGGTGGCGGCGCTGCGGTCGTCCTCGCGGCGGGACTGCGGGATGAGGGTCTTCTGGGCCACGGTCGACCGGTAGGGCGAGTTGAGGAAGTTGTCCTTGTCGAGGAACGGCGCCGTGTAGTTGTCGGGGTCCGGGAAGTCGGGGAACCAGCCCATGCCGTAGGCGGCGTAGTCGCCGCGCACCTCGGCCGGGCGGTACTTCGCCCAGGGGGTGCCTTCGATGGTGATGTCGAACAGTCCGGTGTCGTTGAACTGCTTCTTCAGTGTCCGGAACTCGGCGGCGGTGGCCTCGCCGTAGTGGTCGGTCGTGTAGTGGAGGGTGAACTTCACCGGCGTGTGGATCCCGGCGTCCTTCAGGATGGCGGCGGCCTCGGTGGCGCTGGGCTCGCCGTACTTGTTGAAGAACGAGTTGGTGTGCCCGGTGATGCTGGACGGGATCAGTGAGTACAGCGGCTCGGCCGTCGTCCCGTAGACCTCGCTCGCGATCTGACCGCGGTCGATGATCTGGGCCATGGCCTGGCGGACCGCCTTGTTCTTCACGGCGGGGTCCTCGGTGTCGAAGCCGAGGTAGCTGATCGCGAGGCCGGGCATCTCGGTGAGCTTGACGTCTTCCTTGGGCTTCTCCAGCATCTGCTGGGCCTGCCCGGGCGACATGGTGCGGGTCATCATGTCGATCTTCTTCTCGTCGAGCGCCTTGCCCATGGCGGTGGCGTCGGGGAAGAGATCGAGTTCGACCTTGTCGTTCAGCACCTTCAGGTCGCCCTTGTAACGGGGGTTCTTGGTGAAGACGACTTTCACGACCTGATCGTTCTTCACTTCGGGCTTCATGGTGTACGGGCCGGAACCGTCCACCTGGAAACCGCTGCGCGCGGAGGTCGCCGGGTATTTGTCCTTCTGGACAATTCCGGCGGGCGGCGTGGAGAGTTTGTACGGGAAGGTCGCGTCCGAGGTCCGGAGATGGAATATGACCTCTCGGTCGCCCTTGGTCTCGACGGTGTCGATGTTGTTGAGCAGGGACACGGGTCCGTTGGTGGACTTGATCCGGACGACGCGGTCGATGGAGTACTTGACGTCCTCGGCGGTGACCGCTCTGCCGTCGGCGAATTCGAGTCCCGCGCGCAGCTTGCAGCGGTAGCTCTCGTTGGCCGTGTCCGTGAAGGCGCAGCTCTCGGCCGCCTCGGGCACCGGCAGACCGCCGCCCCGGGGGACATGCATGAGGGTCTGGACCGTCTGCCGCAGCACGTTCCAGACGCCCGCCTCGTAGCCGATGGCCGGGTCGAGGGGTGCCGGGGCTTCCTCGGAGGCGACGAACTGGTCCGTAGTGCCGACAACGATGGCACCGTTGCCACCGCTCCCGCCGTCCGACGCGCCACAGGCGGCGAGTACGGGCGCGAGCAGGCCGACGACGGCCGGCAGCACCAGAGTCTTGCGGTTCATCGTGGACGTTCTCCCTCATGCGGTCATGGAGAAAACGACATTAGTAGCCGCCGCCGATGGGGCCGGACCGGTTCCGCGGCCCGGACAATCAGAGAGCCCGGGAAGTCAACGGCGAGTAAATTTCCCGCTCCCGGAATCTCCCGGAATGATTCGTACACGGATTCATCAATCAGGACACTTGGGTACGCCCGGTGGGCGGCCCGGCAGATTTCAGCCACCCCCCGGCCATCCGATGAGTGACGAAAGTCACGCGGCGGACACGCTTCCGCTTTGACGTGTCCCCGCCTTATCGACACCATGGTGCGACATAAAACGCACGCCTTTTCGCGAGAGCTTTTCCGTACATTCACAGAAATACTCTCGGTGCGCACATCACCGCATTCCGGTGACCAGGCCCCGGAGAAACGCGAGATCGACTTCTTCGAGCGATCCGACGACGACCCGGCCGGCGGCCGGTGCGATCGGCGAAACGGACGGCACGGCGACCACCCGGCATCCCGCGGCCTCCGCCGCGGCCACGCCGGTCGCGGTGTCCTCGATGACGGCACAGAGCCGGGGGTCGGCCCCGAAGCCGCTCGCGGCCGTGAGGTAGGGCTCCGGGTGCGGCTTCGTGCGGGTGACCTCGTCGCCCGCGACCGTGAGCGCGAAGTGGTGGCGGCCCACCGAGTCCAGGACCCGGTCGATGATCCGGCGGTGCGAGGCGGAGACGAGCGCGGTGGGAACCTCGTGTCTCGCGAGCTCGGCGAGCAGCCGGGCCGCTCCCGGCATCAGCGGCACACCGTCGGCGATGCGCTTCTCGAAGCGGTCGTTGAGCAGCACGGTCAGTTCGTCGAGGGTGACGTCCGCCCCGGTGACGTCCATGAGGTATCCGGCGCTGCGGGTCATCGGACCGCCGACGACGACGTCCTTCCACGCCTCGTCGAGACGGTGTCCCAGATCGGCGAAGACCGACACCTCGGCGTCCCACCAGAAGCCCTCGGTGTCGACCAGTGTGCCGTCCATGTCGAGGAACACGGCCTGCAGGGCAGCGCCCTCGGCCGTACGGGTCGGGGACGCGGGGATCGTACTGGTCATCCGGCACACCTTCCATGAGGGACGAGAAGGCCGGCCGCCTTTCCCGGAGGAGGGCGACCGGCCTGCACTGGACCGACCAGTGTACGACTCGTGCTGCTACCGCGCGTCGAACGGAGTCCTACCGCGCGTTGAAGTACTTGGCTTCGGGGTGGTGGATGACGATCGCGTCGGTGGACTGCTCGGGGTGGAGCTGGAACTCCTCCGACAGGTGGACCCCGATCCGCTCGGGCTGGAGCAGGTCGGCGATCTTCGCCCGGTCCTCCAGGTCCGGGCACGCACCGTAACCGAGGGAGAAGCGCGCGCCGCGGTACTTGAGCGCGAACATGTCCTCGACGTCGGCCGGGTCGTCACCCGCGAAGCCGAGCTCGGAGCGGACCCGGGCGTGCCAGTACTCGGCGAGTGCCTCGGCGAGCTGGACGGACAGGCCGTGCAGCTCCAGGTAGTCGCGGTAGGAGTTGGCTTCGAAGAGCTTGGCGGTCTCGCCGCCGATCTTCGAGCCGACGGTGACGACCTGGAGGCCGATGACGTCCGTCTCGCCGGACTCCTCGGGGCGGAAGAAGTCCGCGAGACACAGGCGGCGGCCGCGGCGCTGGCGCGGGAAGGTGAAGCGGGTGCGCTCGGAGCCGTCCTCGTGGAGCAGGATCAGGTCGTCGCCCTTGGAGACGCAGGGGTAGTAGCCGTGGACGACCGCTGCTTCGAGGAGGTTCTCGGTGTGCAGCTTGTCGAGCCAGCCGCGCAGGTGCGGGCGGCCCTCGGTCTCGACCAGTTCCTCGTACGTCGGTCCGTCACCGGCCCTGGCCTGCTTGAGGCCCCACTGGCCCTTGAAGAGCGCGCCCTCGTCGAGCCAGGAGGCGTACTCCTTGAGCTGGATGCCCTTGACGACGCGGCTGCCCCAGAACGGCGGGGTGGGGACGGGGTTGTCGATGGAGACGTCGGAGCGCACGCCCTCCTCCGGCTCCTCGACCTCCAGCACGGCCGTGTCGCGCTTGGGCACACGGCGCTGCTTCAGTTCGGGGAGGACCGCGCCCGGAACACCGCGCTTGACCCCGATGAGCGCGTCCATCAGGCGCAGGCCCTCGAAGGCGTCGCGGGCGTAGCGGACCTCGCCCTCGTAGATCTCGTGGAGGTCCTGTTCGACGTAGGCGCGGGTCAGGGCGGCGCCGCCCAGGATGACCGGGTACTCGGCGGCCAGCTTGCGCTGGTTGAGCTCCTGGAGGTTCTCCTTCATGATCACGGTGGACTTGACCAGGAGACCTGACATGCCGATGACGTCGGCGCGGTGCTCGTCCGCGGCTTCCAGGATCGCGGAGACGGGCTGCTTGATGCCGATGTTGACGACGTTGTAGCCGTTGTTGGACAGGATGATGTCGACGAGGTTCTTGCCGATGTCGTGGACGTCGCCGCGGACCGTGGCCAGCACGATGGTGCCCTTGCCCTCGGCGTCGGACTTCTCCATGTGCGGTTCCAGGTGGGCCACCGCGGTCTTCATGACCTCGGCGGACTGGAGCACGAACGGCAGCTGCATCTGGCCGGAGCCGAAGAGCTCGCCGACGACCTTCATGCCTTCCAGCAGGGTGTCGTTGACGATGTCCAGAGCCGGACGGGTCTGCAGGGCCTCGTCGAGGTCGGCCTCCAGGCCCTTCTTCTCGCCGTCGATGATCCGGCGCTGGAGGCGCTCGTCGAGCGGCAGGGCGAGGAGTTCCTCGGCCTTGCCCTCCTTCATCGACTTCATGTTGACGCCCTCGAACAGCTCCATGAGCCGCTGCAACGGGTCATAGCCCTCGGCGCGGCGGTCGTAGACCAGGTCATGGGCGACCTTGACCTGCTCCTCGTCCAGGCGGGCGATCGGAAGGATCTTCGACGCGTGCACGATCGCGGAGTCGAGACCGGCCTTGACGCACTCGTCGAGGAAGACGGAGTTCAGGACGACACGGGCGGCCGGGTTGAGGCCGAAGGAGATGTTCGACAGGCCCAGCGTCGTCTGGACGTCGGGGTGGCGCTTCTTCAGCTCGCGAATGGCCTCGATGGTGGCGATGCCGTCCTTGCGGGACTCCTCCTGCCCGGTGCAGATGGTGAAGGTGAGGCAGTCGATGAGGATGTCCGACTCCTGGATGCCCCAGTTGCCGGTGAGGTCCTCGATGAGCCGCTCCGCGATGGCGACCTTGTGCTCGGCGGTGCGGGCCTGGCCCTCCTCGTCGATCGTCAGGGCGATCAGCGCGGCGCCGTGCTCGGCGGCGAGCCGGGTGACCTGGACGAAGCGCGACTCGGGGCCGTCGCCGTCCTCGTAGTTGACCGAGTTCAGGACCGCGCGCCCGCCGAGCTTCTCCAGACCGGCCCGCAGCACGGGCAGCTCGGTGGAGTCCAGCACGATCGGCAGGGTGGAGGCCGTGGCGAACCGTCCGGCCAGCTCCTTCATGTCGGCGACACCGTCGCGGCCGACGTAGTCCACACACAGGTCGAGCATGTGCGCGCCCTCGCGGATCTGGTCGCGGGCCATCTCCACACAGTCGTCCCAGCGGGCCTCCAGCATGGCCTCGCGGAACTTCTTCGACCCGTTGGCGTTCGTACGCTCACCGATCGCGAGGTACGAGGTGTCCTGGCGGAACGGCACGGTCTGGTAGAGCGAGGCGGCGCCGGGCTCGGGGCGCGGGTCGCGGACAGCGGGGGTGAGGTCGCGGGCCCGCTCGACGACCTGGCGCAGGTGCTCGGGCGTCGTACCGCAGCAGCCCCCGATCAGGGACAGGCCGTAGTCGGTCACGAAGGCTTCCTGCGCGTCCGCGAGCCCCTCGGGCCCGAGCGGGAAGTGCGCGCCGTCCTTGGTCAGCACGGGCAGGCCCGCGTTCGGCATGCACATCAGCGGGGTACGCGAGTGCCGGGCCAGATAGCGCAGGTGCTCGCTCATCTCGGCCGGGCCCGTCGAGCAGTTCAGCCCGATCAGGTCGATGCCCAGCGGCTCCAGGGCGGTCAGCGCGGCGCCGATCTCCGAGCCGAGCAGCATGACGCCGGTCGTCTCGAAGGCGAGCGAGCAGATCAGCGGCACGTCGATGCCCAGGGCGTCCATCGCCCGGCGCGCGCCGATGAGGCTGGACTTCGTCTGCAGCAGGTCCTGCGTGGTCTCCACGATGAGGGCGTCGGCGCCGCCGGCGAGCAGGCCCTCGGCGTTCTGCTGGTAACCGTCCCGCAGCACGTCGTACGCGATGTGGCCGAGCGAGGGCAGCTTGGTGCCGGGGCCCACGGAGCCGAGGACCCAGCGCTGGCGGCCGTCCTTCGCGGTGAACTCGTCGGCGACCTCGCGGGCGATGCGCGCGCCCGCCTCGGAAAGCTCGACGATCCGGTCGGCGATCTCGTATTCGTTGGCCGCCGAGTGGTTCGCGCCGAAGGTGTTCGTCTCCACGCAGTCCACGCCGACGGCGAAGTACTCCTCGTGCACCGAGCGCACGATGTCGGGGCGCGTGACGTTCAGGATCTCGTTGCAGCCTTCGAGGTTCTCGAAGTCCTCGAGCGTGGGGTCCTGTGCCTGGAGCATGGTGCCCATGGCACCGTCGGCCACCACGACTCGGGTGGCGAGCGCCTCACGGAGGGCTGCGGCTCGGTTCCGGCTGTCGGCGGAAGGGGTCGGCGACGAGGCCATGGATGTACTCCCTGGGATGCGACGGCTGTCGGCTTTGCGGCTTCGGCGGAAGGCGCACCCGGCCAGGGTAGCCGGGCGGCGTCCCGGGCGGTCACTCTGTCCCACGAATCGGACTGCATGCTGTTCAGGCGTTCGTCCGGGGTGTCGGAGTGCCGCAGAATTCTCTTGCGATCGAGCATGGGTCGGCATCGACCGATACTGTTCAGCATTGTCGAACCAAGGTGGAGGAGTACGGCGCGATGGCCAAGAACATCCAGTCGCTGGAGCGGGCGGCGGCGATGCTGCGTCTGCTGGCGGGCGGCGAGCGGCGGCTGGGACTGTCCGACATCGCTTCCTCCCTGGGCCTGGCCAAGGGCACCGCGCACGGAATCCTGCGCACCCTCCAGCACGAGGGCTTCGTCGAGCAGGACGCAGCGTCCGGGCGCTACCAGCTGGGGGCCGAGCTGCTGCGGCTGGGCAACAGCTATCTGGACGTCCACGAGCTGCGGGCCCGGGCGCTGGTCTGGACGGACGACCTGGCCCGTTCCAGCGGCGAGAGCACCCACCTGGGCGTTCTGCACCAGCAGGGCGTACTGATCGTCCACCACGTCTTCCGGCCCGACGACAGCCGCCAGGTCCTGGAGGTCGGGGCCATGCAGCCGCTGCACTCCACAGCCCTGGGCAAGGTCCTCTCGGCCTACGACCCGGTGGCCCACACGGAGGCCCTGGAGGCCGAGCGGCAGTCCTTCACGCCCCGCACGGTCACCGATCCGGAGGAGTTCGAGTCGATGCTCGACCTGACCCGCGCGCGGGGCTGGGCGGCCGACGTGGAGGAGACCTGGGAGGGCGTGGCCGCGGTGGCCGCCCCCATCCACGACCGGCGCCGGATGCCGGTGGGAGCCGTGGCCGTGACCGGCGCGGTGGAGCGGGTGTGCGCGGACGGGGAGCTGCGGCCGGAGCTGGTGGCGGCGGTACGGGACTGCGCCCGCGCGGTCTCCCGGGATCTGGGCGCCAGGCGCTTCTGATCATCCTGCGGGATCATCGGTAACGATCGAGTTATAGAACACACACCCCTTGACGCCCCATTCACCTGGGGGAAACACTGCCGTTCATCGGTCGGCATTGTCGAACGCCTAACGGAAATACGCGTTAGGGTGTGGCAGAGCCAAGGCCGGCAACGCCCTCACATGAGGGCGCGGACCACCGGAGGGACCCGGGGTTCGGCTTCCCTGGACGAAGGACAAAGGAGTCGCGGGTGTCCAGCTCCGACATCTTCATCGGCGAGACCATCGGTACCGCCGTACTCATCCTGCTCGGCGGCGGTGTCTGTGCCGCCGTCACGCTCAAGCGCTCGAAGGCGCAGAACGCCGGCTGGCTCGCCGTCACCTTCGGGTGGGGTTTCGCTGTGCTCACCGGCGCCTACATGGTCGGCGGCGTATCCGGAGCGCACCTCAACCCGGCTGTCACCATCGGTCTGGCGATCGAGGGCGGCACCAAGTGGAGTGACGTACCGCTCTATCTCGTCTCCGAACTGTTCGGCGCGATGATCGGCGCGGTGCTGGTCTGGCTCGCCTACTACGGACAGTTCCGGGCCCATCTCACCGATCCGGAGATCCTGAGCGCCCATACGGGTGAGGAGGGCATGGTCGACAAGGCCGCGGCCCCCAAGGCCGGACCGGTGCTCGGCGTGTTCTCCACGGGTCCCGAGATCCGTAACGCCGTGCAGAACGTCTTCACCGAGATCATCGCCACGATGGTGCTGGTCCTGGCGATCCTCACGCAGGGCCTCAACAACGACGGCAACGGGATCGGCACGCTCGGCGCGCTGATCACCGCGCTGGTGGTCGTGTCCATCGGTCTCTCGCTCGGCGGCCCGACGGGCTACGCGATCAACCCGGTTCGCGACCTCGGTCCGCGTATCGTGCACGCGCTGCTTCCGCTGCCGAACAAGGGCGGATCCGACTGGGGCTACGCCTGGATCCCCGTCGTCGGACCGCTCGTCGGCGGCGCACTCGCGGGCGGGCTCTACAACCTCGCCTTCGCGTGAACCGCAGGGTTCACAGCCGTCACCCCCACGACCACACAGACTTCCGGGAGCACACCGTGACCGACGCACACACCACCGGCACCCACGGCACCGGGCCGTTCATCGCGGCCATCGACCAGGGCACCACCTCCAGCCGCTGCATCGTCTTCGACAAGGACGGCCGGATCGTCTCCGTTGACCAGAAGGAGCACGAGCAGATCTTCCCGAAGCCGGGCTGGGTCGAGCACGACGCGACCGAGATCTGGGAGAACGTCCAGAAGGTCGTGGCGAGCGCCATCGTCAAGGCCGGCATCACCGCCGCCGACGTGAAGGCGATCGGTATCACCAACCAGCGCGAGACCACGCTGCTCTGGGACAAGCACACCGGTGAGCCCGTCCACAACGCCCTCGTCTGGCAGGACACCCGCACCGACGCGCTCTGCAAGGAGCTCGGCCGCAACGTGGGCCAGGACCGCTTCCGCCGCGAGACCGGGCTGCCGCTCGCCTCGTACTTCGCCGGTCCCAAGGTCCGCTGGCTGCTCGACAACGTCGAGGGGCTGCGCGAGCGCGCCGAGCGCGGCGACATCCTCTTCGGCACCATGGACTCCTGGGTCATCTGGAACCTGACCGGCGGCACCGAGGGCGGCGTCCACGTCACCGACGTCACCAACGCCTCGCGCACCCTGCTGATGAACCTGCACCGCATGGAGTGGGACGACAAGATCCTCGCCTCCATGGACATCCCGGCGGCCCTGCTGCCCGAGATCCGGTCCTCGGCCGAGGTGTACGGCAACGCCAAGGGCGGTGTGCTCGACGGCGTGCCGGTCGCCTCCGCGCTGGGTGACCAGCAGGCCGCGCTGTTCGGCCAGACGTGTTTCGCCGAGGGCGAGGCCAAGTCCACGTACGGCACAGGCACCTTCATGCTGATGAACACCGGCGAGACGCCCGTGAACTCCTACAACGGGCTGCTGACCACGGTCGGCTACCAGATCGGCGACGAGAAGCCGGTCTACGCCCTTGAGGGCTCGATCGCCGTCACCGGTTCGCTGGTGCAGTGGATGCGCGACCAGATGGGCCTCATCCAGTCCGCGGCCGAGATCGAGACCCTGGCCTCGTCGGTCGAGGACAACGGCGGCGCCTACTTCGTCCCGGCCTTCTCCGGGCTGTTCGCCCCGTACTGGCGCCCCGACGCCCGCGGTGTCATCGCCGGTCTCACCCGCTACGTCACCAAGGCGCACATCGCCCGTGCCGTACTGGAGGCGACCGCCTGGCAGACCCGCGAGATCAGCGACGCGATGACCAAGGACTCCGGCGTGGAGCTGACCGCGCTCAAGGTCGACGGCGGAATGACCTCCAACAACCTGCTGATGCAGACGCTCGCCGACTTCCTGGACGCACCCGTGGTGCGGCCCATGGTCGCCGAGACCACCTGCCTCGGCGCCGCCTACGCCGCCGGCCTGGCCGTCGGCTTCTGGCCCGACACCGACGCGCTGCGCGCCAACTGGCGCCGGGCCGCCGAGTGGACCCCCCGCATGGACGCGGACACCCGCGACCGCGAGTACAAGAGCTGGCTCAAGGCCGTGGAACGGACCATGGGCTGGCTGGACGACGAGGAGTAGACAAACATGACCACCCTGCAGAGCGTCCCCGCCCTCGGGACGCACCCGGCCTCCGGCTCCCTTCCGAGCCGCGCCGAGACACGGGAGCAGCTCTCCAAGGCGACGTACGACCTCCTGGTGATCGGTGGCGGCATTCTGGGCATCTCCACCGCCTGGCACGCCGCGCAGTCCGGGCTGCGGGTGGCCCTGGTGGACGCCGGCGACTTCGCCGGCGCCACCTCCTCCGCCTCCTCCAAACTGCTCCATGGCGGTCTGCGCTACCTGCAGACCGGCGCGGTGAAGCTGGTCGCGGAGAACCACTTCGAGCGACGTGCGGTCTCGCGTCAGGTGGCCCCGCACCTGGCCAATCCGCTCACCTTCTACCTCCCCGTCTACAAGGGCGGGCCGCACGGCGCGGCGAAGCTCGGCGCGGGCGTGTTCGCGTACTCGGCGCTGTCCGCCTTCGGTGACGGTGTCGGCCACGTGATCAGCCCGGCGAAGGCGCAGCGCGATGTGCCGGAGCTGCGTACGGACAATCTGAAGGCCGTCGCGGTGTACGGCGACGACCAGATGAACGACGCGCGGATGGCGCTGATGACGGTCCGCGCGGCCGTCGAGGCGGGGGCGACCGTCCTCAACCACGCGGCGGTGACCGGGCTGCGTTTCACCAGGGGCCGGGTGACGGGTGCGGACCTGGAGGACCGTACGGACGGCACCGAGTTCGGCGTCACCGCCCGGCTGGTGCTGAACGCCACCGGTCCGTGGGTCGACCACCTGCGGAAGCTGGAGGACCCGGACGCGGCCCCGTCGATACGTCTGTCCAAGGGCGCGCACCTGGTCCTCAAGCGCACCCGCCCCTGGAAGGCCGCCCTGGCCACGCCGATCGACAAGTACCGCATCACGTTCGCCCTTCCGTGGGAGGACATGCTGCTGCTCGGTACGACGGACGAGGAGTACGAGGGCGACCCGGCGGACGTCGCGGTGACCGAGAAGGACACCGCGCAGATCCTGGACGAGGCGGCGTTCTCGATCCGGGACCAGCAGCTCTCGCGCGATCTGATCACGTACTCCTTCGCGGGGCTGCGGGTGCTGCCGGGCGGGCCCGGTGACACGTCCAAGGCCAAGCGCGAGACGGTGGTGACCGAGGGCCGCGGCGGGATGCTGTCGGTGGCGGGCGGCAAGTGGACGACGTTCCGCCACATCGGCCGCACGGTGATGAACAAGCTGGCCGCGCTCCCCGGACATCCTCTCGGTGAGGACATGGAGCCGGTCTCGCGGCTGCCGAGGAAGCTCCCGCTGCCCGGCATCGCCAACCCGAACGCGGTGGCGCACCGGCTGCTGGTCGACGGCGGTACGCCGGGGCCGCGGATGTCCGCCGACACGGCACGGCACCTGGCCACGCACTACGGTTCGCTGTCCTTCGACATCGCCCGGCTGGCCAACGAGAACCCGGAGCTCGCGAAGCGCATCCACCCCGACGCACCGGAGATCTGGGCGCAGGTCGCCTACGCGCGGGACCACGAGTGGGCCGAGACCGCGGACGACGTGCTGCGGCGCCGTACGACGCTGACGATCCGGGGCCTGGCGACGGACGAGATCCGGGCCGGCGTCGAGTCGGTGCTGGGCGAGCGGAAGGGCTGACCCGGGTGAACGGGGGCGGCGTCCGGCGGACGCCGCCCCCGTTCGCGCGTGCGCCTTTCGGACTCTGCCGCACGGAACCGGACGAAGCGGTTCGGCGTCGCGGCACAGGCAGGGCAAAGGTCGGCCCGAACGGCGCGACGGCCCTCCTCGGGGACGCATAATGGGTCGATACATCGGATGTCTGGAGGTCGCCCATGGCTGTCACTGACGAGGCCATCGAGAAGATCAAGGGAATGATCGTCTCGGGTGCGCTACGGCCCGGCGATCGTCTCCCCAAGGAGAGCGAACTCGCCGCGGAGCTCGGCCTGTCCCGCAACTCGCTGCGGGAGGCGGTGCGCGCTCTGTCGCTCATCCGCATTCTCGACGTACGGCAGGGCGACGGTACGTACGTCACCAGTCTCGACCCCCAGCTGCTGCTGGAGGCGCTGAGCTTCGTGGTGGACTTCCACCGCGACGACACGGTGCTGGAGTTCCTGGCGGTCCGCCGGATCCTGGAACCGGCGGCGACCGGCATGGCGGCGGCCCGGATCAGTGAGGAGCAGCTGGACGTGCTGAGCGCCCAGCTGGACGCGCTGGGCGAGCGCCCCTCGGTCGAGGAGCTGGTGGCCTGCGATCTGGAGTTCCACCGCGGCATCGTGCAGTCGTCCGGCAACTCGGTGCTCTGCTCGCTGCTCGACGGGCTTTCGGGTCCGACGACCCGGGCGCGGGTGTGGCGCGGTCTGACCCAGGAGGACGCGGTGAGCCGCACGCTCCACGAGCACCGGGCGATCCTCTCGGCGCTGCGGGACCGCGACGCGGAGGCTGCGCGGGCGTGGGCGACGGTGCACGTCGCCAGCGTGGAGCAGTGGCTGCGGTCGACGCTTTAGCCGCGGGTGCGGGGCCTACCGGGGCTCCGCCCCGGACCCCGGTCCTCAAACGCCGGACGGGCTGGAATGGCCCGTCCGGCGTGAGTGAACCGAGAAGTTCAGTCCTGCTTCTCGCCGCTCGCGAAGCGGGAGATGACCAGGGCGACGATGATGATGGCGCCGTTGAGGAACTGGTTCCACAGCGCCGGGACGCCGCCGAGCGTCATCACGTTGACCACCAGTTGCAGCGTCAGTACGCCGGTCAGCGCACCGAACAGCGTGCCGCGGCCGCCCTTGAGGCTGATGCCGCCGATCACGGCCGCGGCGAACACCTGGAAGATCCAGCCGTTGCCCTGGGTCGCGGCGACCGCCCCGTAGTGGCCGGTGTAGAGGATGCCCGCGAACGCTGCCAGCAGACCGCCGATGGCGAGCACGATCCAGGTGATCCGGTCGACCCGGATGCCTGCGGCGCGTGCCGCTTCCGGGTTGCCGCCGATCGCGTACAGCGAGCGTCCGTGGCGGAGCCAGGCCAGGGCCGCGCCGCCGATCGCGAAGAGGACCAGGCAGATCCAGACGGCGGCCGGGGCACCGAACCACGAGGCCTTTCCGAGGTAGCGGAAGGACTCCGGGACGTCGGTGATGGACTTGCCCTCGGTGATGCCGATGTGGAGGCCGCGCAGCATCGTCAGCATGCCGAGTGTGGCGATGAAGCCGTTGACCCTCAGTTTCAGCATCAGGAAGCCGTTGATGGCTCCGATGACGAGTCCGACCAGCAGACAGAGCGGGATCGCCGACCAGCTGGGAAACAATCCGAGGCCGGCGAAGCGGCCGCCGTCGGAGTCCAGCACCAGCCACATGGCGACGACGGGCGCGATGCCAATCGTCGACTCCAGCGAGAGGTCCATCCGGCCGCAGATGAGGATCAGCGCCTGGCCCAGGACCAGCAGGCTCAGCTCGGAGGACTGCTGGACGACGCTGATCAGGTTGTCGGAGGTGAGGAAGACCGGCGAGACGATGAAGCCGATCAGCATCAGCACCAGGATCACCGGCACCAGGGAGAAGTCGCTCCACCGGATCAGCTTGAGCCGGCTCAGCGGGCTGTCGTCGCCCGCACCGCCCTTCAGTGCCCCGTTGAAGTCGTCGGCCGTCGACGGCCGTATCGTGCCGGTCATTCCCTTTCCCCCACACCTTCCATGGCGGCGACGAGTTCCCCGTCGGACCACCCACTTGCGAATGTTGCGACGACCCGGCCGTGGAACAGGGCGAGGACCCGGTCGCAGACCCGCAGATCGTCCAGCTCGTCCGAGACGACGACTGCGGCGTTGCCCTCGTCGGCGACCCGCCGGACGACCCCGAGCAGCGAGTCCTTGGACTTGACGTCCACTCCCGCGGTGGGCCGGACCGCCACCAGCACGCTGGGCTCGCGGGCCAGTGCGCGGGCGACCACCACCTTCTGCTGGTTGCCGCCGGAGAGGCCGGAGACGGGCTGCTCGGGTCCCTGGGTCTTGATGTCCAGCGACTCGATCATGCCCCGGGCGAACTCCCGCGTACGGGAGGGAAGTACGGTCCCCCATGGGCCGAGCTGGTCGGTAACCGTGAGCGTGGCGTTCTCGGCGACGCTGCGCTCCAGGACCAGCCCCTGGTCGTGCCGGTCCTCGGGGATGTAGCCGATCCCGGCGTCCAGCGCGTGCGGCACGCTTCCCGACCGCACGTCCTTGCCGTGCACCCGGACCGTGCCGCCGTCCGCCTTGCGCATGCCCGCCAGCACCTCGCCCAGCGCGGTGTTGCCGCTGGCCGCGGAGCCCGCGAGCCCGAGCACCTCACCGGGGTGTACCTGGAGGTCCAGCGGTTCGAACCGGCCTTCCAGGGTGAGCCCTTCGGTACGCAGGATGGGCTCCGCCGAGGCGTCGGGAGGTGTGGCGGTGCCCGCCGCGTGCCAGGCGGTGGCACCGGCGGACTTCTCGCCCGTCATGGCCGCCACCAGTTCCGTCTTCGTGACGTCGGCAACCGGGGCGGTCATGACATGGCGGGCGTCGCGGTAGACGGTGACCGCCGTGCACAGCTCGTACACCTCCTGCAGGTGGTGGGAGATGAACAGGAACGCCACTCCCTGGTCCTGCAGTTCCCGGAGCTTGTCGAAGAGCCGGCCGATACCCCGGGCGTCGAGCTGGGCGGTCGGCTCGTCGAGGATGATCAGCCGGGCGCCGAAGGACAGCGCGCGGGCGATCTCGACGAACTGCCGCTGCTCCACGGCGAGATCGCGCGCCCGGGTGTTCGGGTCGACCTGGACGCCGTAATCGGCGAGGAGCTGCTCCGCGCGTTTGCGCAGCCTCCCCCAGCTGATCCAGCGGGACTTCTCGTCGAAACGGTTGAGGAAGAGGTTCTCCGCGACGGTCAGGTCGGGGACGACCATGGACTTCTGGTAGACGCAGGCGACCTTCGACTGCCAGGCCGTGGTGTCCCCGAAGGCGGGCGCGGGTTCCCCGCCGAAGGTGACCGTGCCCGCGTCCGCCTTGTGGAGGCCGGTCAGCACGCTGACCAGCGTCGACTTGCCCGCGCCGTTGCGTCCGACGAGTGCGTGCGACTCACCGGGCTGAACGGTGAGCTTCACCCCGTCGAGCGCCACGGTCGGCCCGAAGCGTTTGACGACGCCTTCCGCCTGTACGGCAGGTGGTGGTGCCTGGTCCATGATCAGCTCTTCTTCTCCAGCTGGTTGGCCCACAGCTTCGGGTCGTCCACGTTGTCCTTGGTCACCAGGGGCGCGGGAAGCTGGTCCTCGAAGCCGTTCTGGATCTTGATGATGTTCGAGTCGTGGTCGGTGGGGCCTTCCTTGAAGGTCTTCCCGGCCAGGGCCGCCTTGGCGTAGTACAGCGCGTACTTCGCGTACAGGTCGGCGGGCTGGGAGATCGTCGCGTCGATCTTCCCGGCCTTGATGGCGTCGAACTCCTCCGGGATGCCGTCGTTGGAGATGATCGTGATGTGGCCCGGGGTGCCGGCCGGCTTCAGCAGCTTCTTCTGCTCCAGCAGCGCGAGGGTCGGCTGCAGGAAGACGCCGCCGGCCTGCATGTAGATGCCGTTGATGTCGGGGTGTGCGGCCAGGGTGGACTGGAGCTTGGCGGACGCGACGTCGCCCTTCCACTCGGTGGCCAGCTCGAACACCTTGATGCCCGGGTAGTCCTTGTCCATGCAGGCCTTGAAGGCCTCGGACCGGTCGCGGCCGTTGATCGAGGACAGGTCTCCCTGGAACTCGACGACCTTGCCCTTGCCCTTCAGCTGCTCGCCGAGGTACTTGCAGGCGTTCGTCCCGTACGCCTTGTTGTCGGCGCGCACCACCATGTAGATGTCGCCCTTGTCCGGGCGGGTGTCGACGCTGATGACGGGGATCTTCTTGTCGTTCAGCTGGTTGAGCGACTCGGCTATCGCACCGGTGTCCTGCGGGGCCATCACCACGGCCTTGGCGCCCTGGTCGGTGAAGGTCTGGACGTTGGCGACGAGCTTGCCGATGTCGTTCTGGGAGTTGGTCAGCGGCAGGGCCTTGACGTCTCCGTCCTTCACCCCCTTCTCGACGTAGTTCTGGTAGGAGTTCCAGAAGTCGCTGTCACTGCGCGGCAGGTCGATGCCGATCTTCTCGCTGCCCGCGCCCTTGTCCGATGATTCGCGGTTGCAGCCCGCGAGGGCAGTGACGGCCAGCAGCACGGCGCAGGCCGCCGCACTCGTCGTACGCACTCTCATTGGTGTCCCGTTCCTTTGTGAAGTACCGGCTCGAAGGATCTGACGGCGTTGCGGGGGTCCGTGGTACAGGTGGTGCGGATGCTGTGAGAGGTGCGGTCCCGACCGTCCCGTCCGGACCGCGCGTCCCGGGTCAGCTGTCGGCGGGGCGCAGGCGCAGGCCCTGCATTCCGCCGTCGACGGCCAGGGCCGTGCCCGTCACGGAGGCCGCGGCGGGGCTGGCGAGGTAGAGGATCGCGGCGGCCACCTCGTCGGCGGAGACCAGCCGGCCCAGCGGCTGCCGGGCGTTGAGGGCCGCGCGTTCGGCGGCCGGGTCGCCCGCCTGACCGAGCAGCCGGCCGATCCACGGGGTGTCCGCGGTGCCCGGGTTGACGCAGTTGACGCGGATGCCCTCGCGGACGTGGTCGGCGGCCATGGCCAGCGTCAGGGACAGGACGGCGCCCTTGCTCGCGCTGTACAGGGCGCGCTGGGGCAGCCCCGCGGTCGCGGCGATCGAGCAGGTCTGGGTGATCGATACGGCGCCGGGGCGCTCGGCCGCGGCCCTGCGCAGGTGCGGCAGCGCGTGCCGGGCGGTGCGGACCATGCCGACGACGTTGATGTCCAGGACCCGGGCCCACTCGTCGTCGTCGTTGTCCTCGACGCTGCCGATGGAGCCGATGCCCGCGTTGGACACGAGCGTGTGCAGGGATCCCAGTTCGGCGGCGGCCCCGTCGACGGCCGCGCGGACGGCGGCGTCGTCGGTGACGTCCGCCTTGACGGCCAGGGCCCCCTCGGGTGCCCCCGCGGTCTCCCGGTCGAGTACCGCGACGCGCGCGCCGCGCTCCAGCAGCATGGTCGCGACGGCGGCCCCGATGCCGGAGGCGCCGCCCGTCACCAGAGCGTTCATCCCCTCGAAGTCGCGTGTGCCGGTCATCGGCTGTCCTCCTCGTTGGTGCGGCGGGCCTGCCATACGGGGCCCTCCGGGTAGCGGTGTGCGGCGATCGACTCGGGGTGCATGCGGGCGGAGAAGCCCGGTGCCGCCGGAGCGGTGTAGCGCCCGGACTCGATCACGGTGGGGTCGACGAAGTGTTCGTGGAGGTGGTCGACGTACTCGATCACCCGGTCCTCCCAGGTGCCGGAGACCGCCACGTAGTCGAACATCGAGAGGTGCTGGACCAGCTCGCACAGTCCGACACCCCCGGCGTGCGGGCAGACGGGCACGCCGAACTTGGCGGCGAGCAGCAGGATCGCCAGGTTCTCGTTGACACCGGCGACGCGTGCGGCGTCGATCTGGACGAAGTCGACGGCTCCGGCCTGGAGCAGCTGCTTGAACACGACGCGGTTGGCGACGTGTTCACCGGTGGCGACCTTGACCGGCTGGCCGGCGCGCACGGCGGCGTGGCCGAGGATGTCGTCGGGGCTGGTCGGCTCCTCGATCCAGTGCGGGTCGTACGGCGCGAGCGCGGTCATCCACTCCACCGCGTCGGCGACGTCCCAGCGCTGGTTGGCGTCGACGGCGATCCGTACACCGGCGCCGACGGCGTCCCGGGCGAGGGCGAGCCTGCGGACGTCGTCGGCGACGTCACCGCCGACCTTCAGCTTGATCTGGGTGAAGCCGTCGGCGACGGCCTCCTTCGCCAGCCGCACCAGCTTGTCGTCGGAGTAGCCGAGCCAGCCGGGCGAGGTGGTGTAGGCCGGGTATCCCTCGGCGCGCAGCCGCTCCGCGCGCTCGGCCCGGCCCGGCTCGGCGGCGCGCAGGATCGCGAGCGCCTCCTCGGGGGTGAGGGCGTCGGTGAGGTAGCGGAAGTCGACGAGGGACACGAGTTCCTCGGGCGTCATGCCGGCCAGGAACTGCCAGACGGGTCTGCCCGCGTGCTTGGCGGCCAGGTCCCAGGCGGCGTTGAGGACCGCGCCCGCCGCCATGTGCATCACGCCCTTCTCGGGGCCCAGCCAGCGCAGTTGGGAATCGTGCGTGAGGTCCCGGTACAGCTCGCCGAGGTCGGCCGCGGTACGGGGCACCGGCCGTCCGGTCAGATAGGGCCGCAGCGCCTCGATGGCGGCCGCCATCACCTCGTTGCCGCGCCCGATGGTGAAACAGAAGCCATGCCCCTCGATGCCGCCGCCGTCACCGTCCGCTCCATCGGTGCGCAGCACGACATAGGCGGCCGAGTAGTCGGGATCGGGGTTCATGGCGTCCGAGCCGTCCAGTTGTTCCGAGGTCGGAAAACGGATGTCGTGGACCTCGAAGTCCGTGACGGTCTGACTCATGTGCGCCCCCAGGGGAAATAACATCGGACCTCTGCTGTGGTCATCCGATGTATAGCGCCCTGAAGGTCCCAACGTCCAGAGTTGAGCGGAAACTGACCCCGCACAGCTCGGATGTCTGGCGAGACCGACACCCCGCTGCGGCCAATGACGCGTTTCCCGTCGGCCGGGTTCGCCCCACCCTGCGCAAGGGCTGCGGCGGGAGTGGCCGGAAGCCGTAAGGTTGTTCCGTACGCAAGGGAACTTCGGAAGGAGGCCTGGGTGATCGAGCTCGAGGGGGTTCCCGAGCTGATCGACCCGGTCATGGTGGCCGCGTTCGAGGGGTGGAACGACGCAGGTGACGCCGCCTCCACGGCGGTCGCGCATCTGGACCGGGAGTGGAAGGGCGAGGTGTTCGCGGCGCTGGACGCCGAGGACTACTACGACTTCCAGGTCAACCGCCCGACCGTCTTTCTGGACGGCGGGGTACGCAAGATCACCTGGCCGACCACCAGGCTCTCCGTGGTCCGTATCGGCGGCGACAAGCCCCGCGATCTCGTCCTGGTCCGGGGCATCGAGCCGTCGATGCGCTGGCGCTCGTTCTGCAACGAGATCCTGGGGTTCGCCCACGAACTGGGCGTCGAGATGGTGGTGGTGCTCGGTGCGCTGCTCGGCGACACCCCGCACACCCGGCCGGTGCCCGTCAGCGGTGTCACGTCCGACCCGGATCTGGCGCGGACCATGGACCTGGAAGAGACCAAGTACGAGGGGCCGACCGGCATCGTCGGCATCCTCCAGGAGGCATGCACGCACGCCGGTGTGCCGGCGGTGAGTCTGTGGGCGGCGGTGCCGCACTACGTCTCCCAGCCGCCCAACCCGAAGGCCACGCTGGCACTGCTGAACCGTCTGGAGGACCTCATCGGGCTGCGCATCCCGCTGGGCGAACTGCCCGAGGACGCACGTGCCTGGCAGCTCGGGGTCGACCAACTGGCCTCCGAGGACAGCGAAGTGGCGGAGTACGTGCAGACGCTGGAGGAGGCCCGGGACACCGCGGAGCTGCCCGAGGCGAGCGGTGAGGCCATCGCCCGGGAGTTCGAGCGCTATCTGCGGCGCCGGGACCCCGGGCCCGGCCAGGCTCCGGGCGGGCACGCCACGGAGAGCGGTGACGGCTCGTACCTGCGGGACCCGTCGAGCAGCGGCCGGACCAGGCCGCCGAAGCCGCCCAGGCCGGAGACCGGCCCCGGGAGGGGTTCCCCGCCGGCCGGTGGTTCCGCGGGCAGCGGGGAGCCGGAGGATTCGTCGGAGGACTCGCCGGACGACTCCTCGGAGGACTGATCCGGGCAGCGGGGAGCCGGGCGGGTGCGTACCCGCCCGGCTCCCCTGCGTCGCTGCCGGCATTCAGGAACAGACGAAGCGCGCCGCGCCCCAGTCCCCGTGGTCGCCGGTCTTGGACCCGTTGGTGTCCGTGACCTTCAGACGCACATGCCGCGCGCCGTCGAGCGGCACATCGACCGGCACCGCCGCCGAGGCCCCCGTCACCTTCGGCGAGGTCCACAGCACCTTGCCGTCCGCCTCGACGGAGAACGCCACTTCGCCGTAGCCGTTGATCTCGTCGTCGATCCCGGCGTCGGCGGTGAACCTCGAGCACTGTCCGCCGAGATAGACCTCGATGTCGGAGTCGGCGTGGGTGCCGATCCCCTTCTCGTACACCTTCCCGGCCAGGGTCAGCGGGTGTCCGTCGGCCGCGCCCGACTCTCCGTTGCTGCGGTCGCGCTCCGCGGGTCCGTACCCGTTGGCGGAGGTCAGCCATTCGAGGTCGCTCGCCCACACCTCACCGGTGGGCGGCGCCGGCATCACGGCGGTGGCGAAGCGCTGGACGGCCGTGCGGGACTCGCCCGCCGACCGGTAGCGCGTGAGTGCGGTGATCCGGGCCTCTCCCGCCTCGGCGTCCTTCGCCGGGGTGACCTCCACCTCGACGCGCCGGGTGGTGCCCGCCGGAATCCGGTCCACGGCCGCGGCCGGCGTGGCCCGCCAGCCCTCGGGGACGTCGAGCGAGACCACGGCGTCCGTCACATCGGCCGTGCCCGCGGTGACGTCGACGGCCACGGTGCTCGCGGCACCGGCGCCGGTCTCCTGTCCCTGCGGTGCGAAGAGAGTGGCGGCCGCGGGCGCGTTCCGGCCGCCGACCGCGCTGGTGTTCTCCAGCTTCACGGAGAACTTCTTGCCCGTGGACAGCGGGGCGGTCCTGATCTTCACCACGCCGCCGCGGTCGTCGCGGTCGTACCACCAGCCCTGCTTCGCCGAGGCGTAGGCGGCGGCCGAGTCCAGCCGGGGCAGCTTGCCGGCGAGCTTCACGGCACTGGGCGCGGAGCCGGTGTGCACGCTGAACTCGTACGGGCGGCTGCTCTGCTTGCCCTCGAACTTCCCCTTGCTCTCACCGATGTCCACGGTGACGTCGCCCGCCCCCTCGACCGGTGCCCGGACGTCGGCCTGCTGGGTGGCGTACGCGCCGTCGCGGTGCTGCCGGGTCACGCCGTCGTCCTCGTACAGCGTGAAGGAGGAACGGCCCTGCGGGTAGATGTCCCAGGCGAGCGGGGAGGTGGCGGTGCGGTCCTTGTACGAGCGGATGCCCGGCCACATCGGCACACTGGCGCCGCCCTTGACGAACAGCGGCAGCGTGTCGAGCGGGGCGCTGTAGTCGTCGACGGTGACCGGCCCCCGGTAGGTCCGGCCGCTCCAGTAGTCGGTCCAGGTGCCCTTCGGCAGGTAGATGCCGTCGCGCTCGGTGCTGTCCTGGTAGACGGGCGCGACGAGGAAGTCCTCGCCTGACATGAACTCGTACTTCGCGGCGTCCGTCGCGGCCTTCGGGTCGTCCGGGTACTCCAGCACCAGCGGGCGGACCATGCCGACACCGGTCTTCGTCGCCTCGTGGGCGTAGGAGTACTGGTAGGGCAGCAGCGACTCCTTGAGCTTGAGGTAGTCGCGGTTGACGGAGGTGTACGGCTCCCCGTAACGGAAGGGCTGCTTGTCGCTGGCGGCCCAGCCGTCCATGGTCATCGTGGTTCCGAGGAACATCTTCCACTGGAGGTCACGGGTGTACGTCTTGGCGCTGCCGCCGAAGATGCCGTCGACGTCGCCCGTGGTGTAGGCGAGGCCGGACATCGTGGCGCCCGCGTAGGTCGGTATCTGCCAGCGGATGTAGTCCCAGGTGCCGTACTGGTCGCCGGACCACTGGACACCGCAGCGCTGTGCGCCCGCCCAGCTCTCGGGGGCGTATGTGAAGCCGCGGGCGTCACTGTTGTCCTCGATGCCCTTGTAGGCGTCCTTGCATCCGTCGAGGGCGAACTTGTAGCCCTCGCCGATCCAGGCGACGTCGAGCTTGGCGACGCGCTGGCCGGCCTTGACCTGCTCGGCGATCTTCTCGATGCCGTCCTGGGTCCACAGGCCGAGCTGCATGTCGCGGTCCTGGAGGCCCTGCGCGGTCTCGGCGAGGTCCTCGTAGCCGCAGCCGTAGCCGTCGTTGACGAGCATCCAGCCGTTCGGCATGTCGTTCTCGACGTAGCCGTCGGCGACCTTCAGCGCGTCCAGGGTGTGGCGCTCACCGCGGTTGGCGTTGTGCAGGTAGCAGTCGGCGTCACCGATCTCCATGCCGTACACCGGGGGCAGGAAGGGCTTGCCGGTCAGCTTCGTGTACTGCCCGATGACGTCCTTGGCGTTGTCGCCCGCGAAGTAGTAGGCGTCGAAGCGCTGTTCCTGCTCGGTTGTGGTCACCGGGTCGGTGAAGGCGTAGGTGCCCGGCGCGAAGGTGTTGCGGAAGACGCCGTAGCCGGCCGACGAGAGGTAGAACGGCACCGAGTTGGGGTGCCCGCCGTCGTCCCAGTTGTAGTCGACGCCGACCTCGACGGTCTTGTCCCGGTGCGAGGTGTTGCCGCGGCCGTTCTGCATCCCGGCACCGTAGAACTGCTCGTCGGCGCCGCGGGCCAGCGTCTGGGTGGTCTTGTCGCCGTCCCAGCTCAGCCCTTTCGCCTCGGACCAGACCTGGCTGCCGTCGGCCCGGTACAGGGCGAACCGCAGAGGCGACTTGTAGACACGCAGCGTGACGTCTCCCGTGGAGAGGTCGTAGCGGTCGCTCCGCTCCTTCCACCGGGTGCGGGGCGGTGCGCCCTGCGGCAGGACGATGGCGTCGCCCGCGGGGTCCTCGAACGTGCCGTCCGGGGCCAGTTCGATACGGAAGGTCTCCTCGGACACGAAGCTGACGCGGGCCTTCGCGGCCCCCGCACTCAGCCGGTACACCGGTCCGTCGGCCGTGAAGCCGGTGAGATCGCCGACCGTCGTGCCGGCGGGTTCGGCCGGGTCCGCCGCCTGTGCGCTGCCCGGTCCCGAGACCGCGGCGAGCAGGCCCAGCAGCGCTGCAACTACTGCCCCTCTGATGCGCGTTGATGATTGCATAGAGCGCTTTTAGCGCAGCATCGAGCATTTGACCATGGACAAAACGGAACCGGCCCCGAACTTCATCAAGAAGTTCGGGGCCGGTGAACGGACGTAATACGGCGGGCGGTTACAGCGCGACACCGAGCAGGGCGTCGACGGTGCGCGAGACGAGTCCCGGCGCTCCCTCGTCCGTCCCGCCCCCGGCGGTCTGCCGCTCGGCCCAGCGGTCCACGGCGGCCAGGGCGGCCGGGGCGTCCAGGTCGTCGGCGAGCGCCGCCCGGACCTCCTCCACCAGGGCGTCGGCGGACAGCCCGTCGGGCCGGGAGACGGCGGCGCGCCACCGTGCGAGCCGTGCCACGGCGTCGGCGAGCACCTGGTCGGTCCACTCCCAGTCGGAGCGGTAGTGGTGCGAGAGCAGCGCGAGGCGGATCGCCGCCGGGTCCACGCCGTCGCGGCGCAGCACCGAGACGAACACCAGGTTGCCCCGGGACTTGGACATCTTCTCGCCGTCCAGGGCGACCATGCCGGCATGCACGTACGCCTGGGCGAACGGGTGCTCGCCGGTCAGCACCTGGGCGTGCGAGGCGCCCATCTCGTGGTGCGGGAAGGCGAGGTCGGAGCCGCCTCCCTGGATGTCGAAGCCCATGCCGAGGTGGTCCAGGGCGATGGCCACGCACTCGATGTGCCAGCCGGGCCGTCCGGCGCCGAGGGAGGCACCGTCCCAGCTCGGCTCGCCCTCGCGGGCGGCCATCCAGAGCATCGGGTCGAGCGGGTTCTTCTTGCCCGGGCGGTCCGGGTCGCCTCCCCGTTCGGCGGAGAGCAGCCGCATCGCTTCGGCGTCGAGGCCCGAGACCTCGCCGAAGTGCGGGTCGGTGTCGACGGAGAAGTACACATCGCCGTCGAGTTCGTAGGCGGCGCCCGCGTCCCGGAGCCGTTCGACGAGCGGCACGATGCCGGGTATCGCCTCGACGGCTCCGATGTAGTGCTGCGGCGGGAGCATGCGCAGGGCAGTCATGTCCTCACGGAACAGGGCCGTCTCGCGCTCGGCGAGCTCGGTCCAGTCCTGTCCGTCGCGCACGGCCCGCTCCAGCAACGGGTCGTCCACGTCGGTCACGTTCTGGACATAGTGAACCTGCCGCTTGGTGTCGAGCCACACGCGCTGAACGAGGTCGAACGCGTTGTAGGTCGCCGCATGACCCATGTGGGTCGCGTCGTACGGCGTGATGCCGCAGACATAGATGCGGGCGACGGGACCGGGGTCAAGGGTGATCCGTCCGCCGGTCGCGGTGTCGTGGATCCGAAGGTCGCGGCCCTTGCCAGGCAGGGCGGGGACCTCAGAAGCGGGCCAGGCATGCATGCCACGAGCGTAACCGGACGCGGCTTCCGGATACGAACCGGTGGGGGCATCCTGACCGAAGAGGCACTCTTGCGCCCCGTCCCGGAAGATGCATGCCCCGGCGGTTCCCGGGGCCCCGCGGCGGTCACCGGGGCTTGATCACACCGGTGGCCACGGGATGGCGGGCCACTCGCCGCTCGGCTCGCGGTGCAGCCCCGTGCCCCGCAACGCCGCCACACGGGCCCTCAGGGCCTCGATCTCCGCGGCGGTGATCAGTTCCCCCAGCCGGGTGACCAGCGCGGCCTCCGGCTCCAGTTCCGCGGCCAGCCGGTCCAGCACCTCGACGGCCTCCGCCGGCAGCGGCTCGCCCGCCCAGCCCCACAGCAGCGTGCGCAGTTTGTCGTCCGCGTTGAAGGTCACACCGTGATCGATGCCGTACAGCCGGCCGTCGGGCGCGGGCAGCAGGTGGCCGCCCTTGCGGTCACCGTTGTTGATCACGGCGTCGAGCACCGCAAGGCGGCGCAGCCGGGGATCGTCCGCGTGCACCAGCAGCGCCGTCCTCCCCTCCCCCACCTCGGCGAGGACCACTGGTTTCCAGCCCTCGCCCGCCTCCTCGTCCTCGACGAGCGCGAGGAGGCCGGGGGCGTCCTCGTCCTCGGGCGCCGCCTCGATCCAGAGCTGGCACATGCCCTGGCCGTACGGCCCGTCCCGCAGCACGGTCGGGGGCACCAGGCCCCACCCCGTCACCTCGGACACCTCGTAGGCGGCCACCTCGCGCTGGGCGAGGGTGCCGTCGGGGAAGTCCCACAGGGGCTGCTCGCCCGCCACCGGCTTGTAGACGCAGTGCGCCTGTTCGCCCTCGTAGTCGACCGAGCAGTAGAGCACCGCGTTGGAGGCCCCGCGGACCTGTCCGAGGACCGTGAGCTGCCCCTTGCCGAGCAGGGTGATCAGCCCGTCGTCGCTCAGGCGCCGCGACGGTATCCGTTCTGGCGCGGGCATACGTGTCCTTCCGGATCGAGCGGCAGGCTGCACAGCGGGCACGGGGGGCGGCCGGCGTTCACGACGTCCAGGGCGCGTTTGGCGAAGGCCCTGGCCTGGGCGCCGCTGAGCCGGACCCGGAGCATCGGCGGGCCGTTCTCCTCGTCCTGGAGCAGCCGCTCCTCGGCCTCCGCGAGGTCCTCGACGGAGTCCGCGTCCAGTTCGACCAGGGCCTGCGCCTCGACGATCATGCGCTGTTCCTCGCCGTCCCAGGCGAGCGCCATGGTGCCGACCCGGAACTCCTCCTCGACGGGGACGTCGAGCGGGGCGGTGTCGGTGACGTCCATCGGGGCCACGGCCGGCACCGGCGAATTCCCGCCGGTACGCCGCACCACTTCGTCGAGCAGTTCGTCGACCCGCTCGGCGAGCGCGGCGACTTGGGTCTTCTCCAGGGCAACGCTGGTGACACGTCCGCCTGAGGATGCCTGCAGGAAGAACGTACGACGTCCAGGCAGCCCGACCGTGCCGGCCACGAAACGGTCCGGGGGGTCGTAGAGGAACACCTGACGGGACACGTCCTGTCTCCCTTGAAAATTGACGGCATATGAGGGTCGGCCGGGCCGGGCCGGGAGAGTCCCCCCGGAAAGGCGCCTACGGCGCGTCCACCCTACTGCGCGGAGCGATCACGGTGCCCCAGCGCCGCCCCCGACCGCCGCGTCCTCCTCGCCGCCGCCCGTCCCGGCGCTCGCGTCGGGAGCCGGTTCGCGGGGTGCCAGGGAGGCCAGATCGCCGGTGTCACCGAGGCGCAGCAGGAACGGGCGGAGCCTGGTGTAGCGGATCGCGGTGACGGAGCACGGGTCGGCGTGGACGCGCTGGAAGAGGTCCAGATGCATGCCGAGGGCGTCGGCGACCAGCGACTTGATGATGTCGCCGTGGGAGCACATGACGTAGACGGCGTCCTCGCCGTGCTCCTCCTCGATCCTCGCGTTCCAGTCGCGTACCGCGTCGACGGCGCGTGCCTGCATCGCCCGCATCGACTCGCCGCCGGGGAACGCCGCGGCGGACGGATGCTGCTGCACGACCTTCATCAGCGGCTCGTCGGTGAGCTCGGCGAGCTTGCGTCCGGACCAGTCCCCGTAGTCGCACTCGCTGATCCGCTCCTCGGTGTGGAGCGTCAGTCCGGGCCGGGCCGCGAGGAGCGGCCCGAGGGTCTCGCGGCAGCGCTGCAGGGGGCTGCTGACGACGGCGGCGAGGGGCAGGGCGGCCAGCCGTCCGGGCAGCGCGGCGGCCTGCTCGGTGCCGCGCTCGTCGAGTGCGACACCGGGGGTGCGGCCGGCGAGCACCCCGGACGTGTTGGCGGTGGAGCGTCCGTGGCGTACGAGGATCAGGGTCGGCATACCGGCCAGCGTACGCAAAGGTGCGCCGGGGACCGGAGCAGGGAAGAATGCGCGCGTGATCGTGGACTGCGCCATTTACCGGGACGGACGCCGCACCGAGGGCCCCGCCGACTTCTCCGACGCCCTCGACGAGGCGCGCGCCAGCGGTGACGCGTTCCTGTGGATCGGCCTGCACGAGCCCACGGAGAAGGAGTTCGACCTGGTGAGCAGCGAGTTCGGGCTGCATCCGCTGGCGGTCGAGGACGCGCTGTCCGCGCACCAGCGGCCGAAGCTGGAGGTGTACGACGACTCGCTGTTCGCGGTGATCAAACCGATCGTGTACGAGCACGACAGCGACACGGTCAGTGCGGACGAACTGATGGTCTTCATAGGCGATTCGTTCGTGGTGACGGTCCGGCACGGCGAGGGAGCGCCCCTGGCAGCGGTCCGCCGCCGGCTGGAGGCCGAGGCCGATGTGCTCAAGCACGGGCCGACGGCGGTCCTGTACGCGATCAGCGACGCGGTCGTGGACCACTACATCGATGTCGCGGGTGAGCTCCAGGTCGACCTGGAGGAGCTGGAGACGCAGGTCTTCGCCCCGAGCGGAACGGGCGATTCCAAGAACACCGCGGCCCGCATCTACACCTTCAAGCGCCAGGTGCTGGAGTTCCGCCGGGCGACGGTCCCGCTGGCGGCGCCGATGGCCCGGCTGGCAAGCGCGGGGGTGCCGTACGTCCACGAGCACTCGCAGCCGTTCTTCCGGGACGTCCAGGACCATCTGACGCGCGCCAACGAGCAGGTGGAGGGGCTGGACCGGCTGCTCTCGGACATCCTGTCGGCGCATCTCGCGCAGATGGGGGTGCGGCAGAACGACGACATGCGCAAGATCTCGGCCTGGGCGGCGATGGCGGCCGTGCCGACCATGGTCGCGGGGATCTACGGCATGAACTTCGAGCACATGCCCGAGCTGGGGTGGGTCTGGGCGTACCCGGTGATCGTCCTGCTGATGGCGGGCGCCGTCATCGGCCTGTACCGCCAGTTCAAGCGCCGCGGCTGGCTCTGACGGCCGGGCGGACGGACCCGCCCGCTCAGGCGAACTCGGGTGCCGGTACGGCCGGCCCGCCCAGCGCGTCCCGCCGCTCGGGAGGCGCCAGGCTGACCATGCGCCGCCATCCGACGAGCCGCTCGTACGCGTGGACGGCGTGGATCCCCGCCGCGAGCACCGCGGCCTTCGCCCGGGACCATCCGAGGACGCGGCCCATGTGATCCATCACGGCCAGGCTGACATCGCGGTAGACCCCGATCTCGGCGAGGGCGCACTCGCGCAGGATGTGCTGGATGGTCCGGCCGTGCCCGGCCGCGGCGAAGCGCAGGAGCTCCTCGTGGCAGTACGCGAGGTGGTTGTCCTCGTCGTTGGAGATCATCCTGACCGCGCGGCCCAGCTCGGGGTGGTCGGCGAAGTGCTTGCGCAGCAGCCGCATCTGCTCGGAGGCGCGCTGTTCGGTGACCCGGCTGTGGGCGAGGTAGGTGATGATGTCGCGCTCGGTGAGCGGCTCCTCGCGCCCCAGCTGCTCGTGGGCGAGTCCGATGCCGTGCTTCTCCAGCAGCATCGTGTAGTCGGTCTCGTGCGGGACCGGGACCGCCGTCAGACCGCGCTTCCTCAGCAGGGCGTTGAAGATCCGCCCGTGCTTGTCCTCGTCGGCGCCGTGCCTGGCGATCTTCGGGGCGAGCGCGCGCTGGCTCGCGGGCACGAGCGCGGCGATGCGGCCGTTCTCCCAGCCGCCCTGGGATTCCCCGCTGGCAGCGATCGAGCAGAACAGCCGGAACGCGTCGTCGTCGTCGAGCATCTCCTGGAACAGGTTCTTTGCCGAGAGCATCACTGCCACCTCCGTGCCGGCGTCTGCCGAGCGCCAGTCAAATGCGCACGGTCCCGGCGGGCAACAGGAGCGCTCCCGCACTGGGCCGAACGGGGTACCGGCCCCGTCGCGGCCCCGCCACTGGCGAAAGGTTTCCGCACGGCCCGTAACCCAACCGTCCCGCCCGCGTTGTTCCCGGTGACGGCCGTGGCGGGGAGGATCCCCGAGCCCCCACCACGGCCGTAGTGCTGCCCGTCGCGGAGACGGACCGGTGGCCTTTCGTCCGGACCTGGCGAGCCCCGCCGGGTCCCGGACGAGAGGCCCTAGGCGAGCCCGGACCGCTCCAGTGCGTCCGTGCCGGCCCGCAGGGCGGCGATCCGCTCGTCGAGCGTGAAGCCCGCGGGGGCCAGGGTCAGGGTCGTGACACCGGCTGCCGCGTAGGCCTGCATCCGGTCGGCGATCCGCTCCACCGATCCCAGCAGGGTGGTCTGGTCGATCAGCTGGTGGGGCACGGCGGCGGCGGCGCCGGCCTTGTCGCCGGACAGGTACTTCTCCTGGATCTCGGCGGCCTCCTTCTCGTACCCCATGCGCTGGGCGAGCTGGTTGTAGAAGTTCTGCTTGGGGCTGCCCATGCCGCCGACGTACAGCGCGGTGTACGGCCGGAACATGTCGGCGAGGCCCTTGACGTCGTCGCCCACGGCGAGCGGCAGGGTCGGGCAGACGTCGAAGCCGTCCATGGTCTTGCCGGCCTTCTCGCGCCCGGCCCGCAGGTACCGCATCGCGGTGTCCTCCAGATGTTCCGCGGACGGAAAGATCAGCAGGGCGCCGTCGGCGATCTCGCCGGTCTGTTCCAGGTTCTTCGGCCCGATCGCGGCGATGTAGAGCGGGATGTGCTCGCGCTCGGGGTGCACGGTCAGCTTGATCGGCTTGCCGGGGCCGCCGGGCAGCGGGAGCGTCCAGTGCTGTCCCTCGTACGAGAGCCGTTCCCGGGCCATCGCCTTGCGGACGATCTCGACGTACTCCCGGGTGCGGGCGAGCGGCTTGTCGAACTTGACGCCGTACCAGCCCTCCGAGACCTGCGGCCCGGACACCCCGAGACCGAGGCGGAAGCGGCCGCCGGAGAGGGAGTCGAGCGTGGCCGCGGTCATGGCCGTCATGGCGGGCTGGCGGGCCGGGATCTGCATGATCGCGGAGCCGACGTCGATGGACTCCGTCTGCGCGGCGACCCAGGACAGCACGGTCGGCGCGTCGGAGCCGTACGCCTCGGCCGCCCAGCAGACGTCGTAGCCGAGCCGGTCGGCCTCCTGCGCGACGGCGAGGTTGTCGCCGTCCATTCCCGCGCCCCAGTAACCGAGATTGATGCCGAGCCGCATAGCCGCTCCCCTTACTGATCAGTAACGTCCCTGTGCTCCGGACTCTAGCGCGCGGGAAGGTGATGCGGCAGGGGCCACCCGGGCCCCGGTTGTCCACAGGCCTGCCATGTGCGCGGCTCCGGCCAGTAACCTCAGCGCCCATGGAGCAGAGGCATCTCGGCCGCACCGGCCTTCGAGTGTCCCGGATCGGGCTCGGCACCCTCACCTGGGGCCGGGACACCGACGAGCACGACGCTGCCGAGCAGCTGAAGGCGTTCTGGGAGGTGGGCGGCACCCTGGTCGACACGGCGGACGTGTACGGCGGCGGGGAGGCCGAGTACCTGCTGGGACAGCTCGTCGCCGGTCTGGTGCCGCGGCACGATCTGGTCATCGCGACCAAGGCCGGCAGCGTGGCCGATCCGTACCGCAGGTTCAACGGCTCGCGCGGACATCTGCTGGCCGCCCTGGACGCCTCACTGGCGCGGCTGGGTACGGACTACGTGGATCTGTGGCAGGTCCACGCCTTCGACCCCATGACCCCGCTGGACGAGACGCTCCAGGCGCTGGACATCGCGGTCTCCAGCGGCCGCGCCCGGTATGCGGGGGTGTCCAACTTCTGCGGCTGGCAGCTGGCGAAGGCCGCGACCTGGCAGCTCGCCTCGCCCGGGGTACGGACCCGGCTGGCCAGTACGCAGATGGAGTACTCGCTGCTGCAGCGGGGCGTGGAGCGCGAGGTACTGCCGGCCGCGCTCGACCTCGGCGTGGGGCTGCTGCCGTCGTCCCCGCTGGGCCGGGGCGTGCTGACCGGCAAGTACCGCGCGGGGACCCCGGCGGACTCCCGCGGCGCCTCCGAGCTGCTGGCCCCGTTCGTCGAGCCGTATCTCGACGACCCGGCGAGCCGCATCGTGCACGCGGTGGCGACGGCGGCCGACGGGCTGGCCACCACGGCGCTCCAGGTGGCCCTGGCCTGGGTACGGGACCGGCCGGGAGTGGTGGCCCCGATCATCGGCGCGCGCAACGCGCAGCAGCTCACGGAGGCATTGTCAGTGGAGACGCTTAGTCTTCCTGACGAGATCTGCCAGGCGCTCGACGATGTGTCGGCGCCCGTGCACCGCTATCCCGACCAGGACTGGAGCACGCTGTGACTGCGCTTCCCCGGGGGGAATCCCCCGGCCCCTCGGCCACCGACGACGACAGCGTCGTCGCGGACGAGCCCGCCACCGCGCCCGCACCCGCCGAGCAGGCGGAGGCCGCCCACGACGGTGCCGACGAGGCGACGGCCGACGGACCCGGGGAGGAGCCGGACGGGCCCGCGCCCCAGGAGGAAGCCGCCGCGGAGGCCACCGCGGACGGGGGCACCGGGGGCGACGCCACCGCTGCCGCGGCACCCACCGAGGCCGAGGCGGAGCTGGCCGCCCAGCGCGAACTGCGCGAGCGGATCGAGAAGCGCAAGGCCGAGAAGGAAGGGCCCATCGCCGCCGGTACGAAGCTGAGCGGCCCGGCGGCCGATCTGCTGGCGG
>NZ_JAELVH010000560.1 GCF_019399235.1 Streptomyces poriferorum
CTAGGTGTATTGACCCGGAGCGTTGTTCACTCGGCTGATCGGGGGCTGGCCTCCGAGTGCGGTGTGGCAGCGGTGGTGGTTGTAGGTGTGGAGGAAGTCTGCCAGGGCTTGGGTTCGTTCGGTGTTGGTGGTGTAGGGCCGTAGGTAGGCCCACTCGTCCAGCAGGGTGCGGTTGAAGCGCTCGACCTTGCCGTTGGTCTGCGGTCGGTAGGGCCTGATCTTCTTGTGGGTGATGCCGGCCGCGGCCAGGGTCTGGGTGAAGAGCCTGGATTTGTAGCAGGAGCCGTTGTCGGTCAGGACGCGTTCGACGGTGAAGCCGTGGGCGGTGAAGAACGCTTGGGCCCGCTGCCAGAATCCGGCTGCGGTTTCCTGCCTTTCGTTGGTGAGGACTTCGCTGTAGGCGAGGCGGGAGTGGTCGTCGACGGCGGAGTGGATGTAGCTGTAGCCGATCACTGGTTTGCAGCTCTTGCGCTGGTCGGTGGTGGCCTGGCGGTTGTGGTCGCCGGCTGTGCGGCCGACGGTGCGCCAGCCGCCGCCGTCGGGGATGTTGCCGAGTTTCTTGATGTCGACGTGGACCAGCTCGCCAGGGCGGCCGCGCTCGTAGCGGCGGATCGGCTCTCCGGTCGGCCGGTCCAGCCAGGCCAGCCGGTTCAGGCCGTGGCGAGTAAGGATCCGGTGGACCGTGGAGGCGGGCAGCCCCAGGATCGGGCCGATGCGGGCCGGGCCGAGTTTGCGGGCCTGCCGCAGATCACAGACGGCGGCTTCCGTGTCGGGGGCCGTGCGGTGCGGCGTCGAGTGCGGACGGCTGGAGCGGTCGTGCAGGCCGGCGTCGCCCTCGGCCCGCCACCTGCGGACCCATTTATGGGCGGTGGGCCGCGATATGCCCATCTCCGCGGCGATGTGGGCGACCGGACGGCCCGCAAGGACTCGTTCGACCAGGATCCGCCTGCCGTGAACGGTCAGCCGGGCATTACGGTGGGACACGAAGACCTCCGTGTGGTGCAGTCCTAGACAGCTCCACCACATCGGAGGTCTTCGTCATGTTCAAGACCTGCCGAGTGTCAACAACGCTCGTGATCAATACAGCTAGGGCGTGTTTCGAAAGTAGCGTCGTCCGCCCGAAGGGCGGG
>NZ_JAELVH010000561.1 GCF_019399235.1 Streptomyces poriferorum
CGGGCCGATGTGCCGGTGCGCCCGGTGAGCCGGCCCGGCCCGGGGCCGGCCGACGACCCGCAACGCGTACGGACCCGGGTGGACTTCACTGCCGACACCGACCGGGTCACGTTCGCCTCGGTCTACCAGGCGGCATCGGCCGGTCCCGCGGTCACCGACGTACGCCTGGACGGCGACGGGCTGACGGTCTGCCTGGCCGACGGCAGCACCACACGGTTCCGGACGGAGGACTGACCCTTGCTGCTCTCGGCGACCCCGCCGCCCGGCGCGCGTCCCGCGCAGGAGGCGCGGCTGTACGAGGAGGCCACCCGCCACCGCGGTCTGACCCCGCCCCGTACGCACCCCCTGGCCAGCATCACGTGGCTCGGCCCCGCCGCCTCCAACCCGGCCCTGGCCCTGGCGACGGCCGGATACGTGCTGGGCAAGGAGGAGTGGACCGAGCGCGCCAAGGACAATCTCGGGACCGTCCTGGACCTGATGCCGGAGGACGGATCGCACGCCGAGGGCGTCGTCTACTGGCGCTACGGTGTGCCGTTCCTCGCCGCCCACCTGGACCTCCTCAATGAGGCGGAGGGCATCGACTGGTGGGACAGGGGCGGATTCATGTCGCGCACGTTCCGCTACCGGCTGCACCAGACAGCGCCTGGCTTCGCGTTCAACGTCGACCACGGCGACTGCCACGACCGGCGCAGAGGCCAAGGGCTGGGACACCCTCAACCAGGGTCACCACCACCCCGATTCGGGTTCGTTCGTGTTCGTGTCGCAGGGTGCGTTCCTCGCCGTGGACGAGGGCTACAGCAACCGCAAGCGGGCCGCGCACCACAATCTGCTGCTGGTGGACGGGCAGGGGTACGCGGACGAGGACCGGTACCACGTGTACCGGGACATCCCCTTCGAGCGGCAGGCCCGGCAGCGCGATGTACTCGTCTCCGCCGAATGCGGGTGGGCCCACGCCACGGCGGAGATCGCCGCGATGTACGACGCGGGCCTGGGGGTGCGGCGGCTCGACCGGACGCTGGTGTTCACCCCGTCGGGGCGCCTGGTGCTGCTGGACCTCGCCGAGGCGGACGCGGCGCGGGAGTGGACGTTCCTCCTTCAGACCGACCGGCCGACCGAGCCGCAGCAGGACGGCAGCCGGCTGATCCGCTCCGGGTCGGCCTCGGCCCGGTTTTGGCAGTTCGCCCCCGCCGATTGCCGTGTCGTCGTCGAGGTCACCGAGGTGGAGGCCAACCCGACGTCGAGCACGCCGGAGTTGCGCCTCACCCGCACTCTGCACACGCTGCGCTCGACCACGACGCGGTCGGTGGAGGGGCTGTTTCTCACCACGATCGCCCCGGGAACGGAGACGGAGGCCACCCGGGTTCCCTGCGCGGAGGGCCAGGGCGTGACGTTCGGGACCGAGACCGTGCTGCTCTCCCCCGTCGCCCGGCGCATCCGTGCCGAAGAGGTCCTCGCCGACGCGGCAGCCGTACTGCTCACCACGGGCGACGCACCCCATGTCGTCGCGGCGACCCGGCTGGAGCTGGGCGGCAAGGTGCTCCTCGACGTGGCGGAACCGTACACAGGAAAGGTCGGCTGATCATGCAGGCAACTCTCTCGTCCGGCTGGCCGACGCTGCTGCGGCGGCTGGAGTTCGTGGCCTACCCGGCCGCCGCCGGCGCCGCGTTCGCCGTGCTGTCGCTGGGGGTGGTGACCTGGCTGCCCGCGCTCGCCGCGATGGCGCACGGGCTCCAGCGGTGGCGGGCCGATGGGGACAGCCGCGCCTTCGTCATGACGTTCAGGGCCTTCCCGCAGTACTGGCGGGCGCTGTGGCGGCATTCGCTCGTATCCACGGCGGCCGGAGGCGTGCTGGCCGCCAACATCGTTCATCTGCTGGGCCGTTCGGAGCCGTGGACCTTCGTGCTGCTGGCGGCCCAGGTGGGCATCGCGGCCGCCCTGGTCATCCACCACGTGGCGTTCGCCGCTGAAGCCGGCCGGGCCCCGGGCGGCACGGTCCGCGTCTGGACCCGGGGCGCGCTGGCGCTCGGCTTCGGTTCGGCCGCCCGGGGCACCGCCCTGCTCGGCGCGGTGGTCTCCGCCGTGCTCCTCTCCCTCGTCGTACCGCTGGGGCCATTGCTGCTCGGCCCCAGCATTCCCGTACTGCTCGCTCTGTCCTTCGCTGATCCCAGGAGGCACACCCCATGAGCCACGCACTGCGCACCACCCTCGTCGCCGCGCTCGCCGTCGGCGCCCCGCTCGTCCTTCCCCCGCCGTCGGTGGCCGCTGCCGCCGCCACCGCCTACTACGTGTCGCCGTCCGGCAGCGACAGCAACTCCGGCACGTCGGCGGGCTCCCCGCTCGCCACGATCCAGAAGGCGGTCGATCTGGCGCCGACGGGCGCGGTGGTGAACCTGGCCGCCGGTACGTACAAGCAGGATGTCGTGACCAAGCGCGCCGGCGTCACGATCACCGGCCCGGCGAACGCCGTGGTGAAGGGGGCCGGTGACGCGCGGATCATTCAGGTGCAGCACGACTCGACGACGCTGAACGGGTTCACCGTCGACGGGCTGCACGGATCGTCCACCGATGTGGCGGGGTACCGCCTCAAGCTCATATATGTCATGAGCACGACTCCCGGTAACGGTGTGGGCGGTCTGAGCATCACCGGAATGACGCTGAAGAACGCCGCCGACGAATGTCTGCGCGTCCGCTATCTGGTGACCGGCGCCGACATCTCCGGGAACACCATCACCGACTGCGGTGTCGCCGACTTCAAGTTCGGCGGCGGAGGCAAGAACGGCGAGGGCATCTACCTCGGTACGGCTCCGGAGCAGCAGGGTGCGAACGGGGCCCCGGACGCCGCCCCCGACATCAGCAGGAACAACCGCATCCACCACAACACGATCGCCACCCGCGGCAACGAGTGCGTCGACGTGAAGGAGAACGCGACCAACAACTACGTCGAGTACAACGACTGCAGTCAGCAGAAGGACTCCAGCTCCGGCGGGCTCGACGCGCGCGGCAGCGGCAACATCTTCCGCTACAACACGATCCACGACAACGCCGGCGCGGGCATCCGGCTCGGTGGTGACACCGCGACCGACGGCATCGGCACCAGCGTCTACGGCAACACGATCACCGGGAACGCCGGCGGCGGCATCAAGTTCATGCGCACACCGCAGGGCCCCGTCTGCACCAACACGATGAGCGGGAACACCGGCGGCGACGCCGTGGGCACCTACGGCAGCGAGTACGCGCCGACCGGCGCGTGCCCCCAGTGAGCGGGCGGGGTCCCGCGAGACGCGGGGTACTGACGGCGGCGGCCGGGCTGGCCGCGGCCGTGGCGGCGGCGCCGGGCGCGCAGGCCGCCGAGGGACCGGGGGCCGGTGCGCGCCGCTCGCGCTGGACGACGTCGTGGGCGACCGCGCAGACCGCGCCGACGCCCACCGACACGGTGGCGAGCGCCGGGCTGACGCAGGGCACGTTCACCGCGCACGTACGGCTGTCGGCAGGCGGACAGGTCCGGCTGCGCTACGGGCACGCCTTCGGCACGGCGCCGGTCCTCATCGGTCCGGTGACCGCGGGCGGCAGGCCCGTGACCTTCGGCGGGCAGCGGCAGGCGTGGCTTGCCGCGGGTGCCTCGCTGACCAGCGACGCGGTCGCGGGCCTGCGGGCCGCCGAAGCCTCCCTCCTGACGATCCGTACCGAACTGCCGGGTCCCACCGGCCCGTTGTCGTTCCACCGCAACACCCATGCCTCGCACGACGTCGACGGGGTCCGCACCACATCGGTGTTCCTGCTGACGGGCGTCGAGGTGACGGGCGCGCACGGGCCGGTCATCGCGGTGCTCGGCGACTCCATCGCGGAGGGCGTCGGCACACCCGACGACTCCGATCTGCGCTGGCCCGACCAGCTGGCCCGGCGGCTTCCCGGTGCGGCGGTCGCCGATCTCGGGATCAGCGGCAACCGCGTGCTGCTGGACGACGCACGGTTCGGGCCGGGCGGGCAGGCGCGCTTCGACCGCGATGTGCTGTCCCTGCCCGGGCTGCGGACCGTTCTGGTCCACCTCGGGGTCAACGACCTCCAGCAGCCGCCCAGCCAGATGGACCCGGCGCTCGTCCTGGCCGGCTACCGGCAGCTGGTGCTGCGCGCCCGTGACGCCGGACTGCGCGTGATCGGCGCGACCATCGCCCCGTTCGGCGGCTGGACCCGCTGGACGCCCGAGCTGGAGACGGTGCGGCAGCGGATCAACGCGGCCGTGCGGACCGGCCGGGTCTTCGACGCCGTGGCCGACTTCGACGCGGCCCTGCGCGATCCGGACCACCCGGAGCGGCTGCTGCCGGCGTACGACAGCGGCGACGGCCTCCACCCCAGTCCTTCCGGCCACGCGGCGCTCGCCGCGGCCGTCGACCGCCGACACCTTCTGTGAGGGCCCGCATCATGAACCCAGGCACCACCAGGGGCACCACGCGCCGCACCGTCCTCGCGGGTGCGGCGGCGCTCGGCGCCGCCGCCGCCCTGCCGCTCACGCTCACTGCGGGCACCGCACACGCCGCGGACCCGGTCGACGACGCCGCCTCGCTCCGGAGCAGGTGGCACACCCTCCTCACCGGCGGCCCGGGCCTCGACCTCACGGACGCACGGATCGCCGCGGCCGTGGCGAGGATCGGCAAGGCCGCGACCACCTCGGCGAACGGCCTGGACCCGTCCCGTACCGACGGGCTCTTCCCCGACCTGACGAGCACCACGCTCTCCAACCACGTCACCACGTCGTTCAAGCGCCTGGCGACCGTGGCGACCGCGTGGGCCGTCCCCGGCACCGTCCAGTACGGCGACACCGCGCTGCGGGACCTGCTCCTGGCAGGCATCGACTGGATGCTGACGAACCGGTACGGCCCCGGGCACACCCGGTTCGACAACGACTGGGACTGGGAGATCGGCTCCGCCCTCGCGCTCAACGACGCCGCCGTGCTGCTGTACGACGTGCTCGGAACGGAACGCCTCGACCGGATCAACGCGGCCGTCCGCAGCTATACGCCGGACCCGAACCTGTGGCGGGCCGACCGGCAGATCGCGACCGGTGCCAACCGGGTGTGGATCTCCACCGTGGTCGCCGTGAACGCGGTGCTCCGCGACAGCGGCGACGACCTGGTGCGGGTCCGTGACGCTCTTTCGGACGTCGAGGGTTCGGGCGCCAACAGCGTCCTCGCCTTCAACGACGCGAGCGCGGCGTCCGAGGGCACGGGCGAGGGTTTCTACTCCGACGGCTCGTTCCTCCAGCACTACAAGCACCCGTACAACGGCGGCTACGGCAAGGAACTGCTCAACAACCTGTCCCGGCTGCTGAACCTCCTGGCGGGTACGGCGTGGACGGTGACCGATCCCGATCTCGACAACGTCCGGTTCTGGGTCGACGAGGGCTTCGATCCGCTCCTTGCGCGTGGCGATGTCATGGCATCGGTGTGCGGGCGCGAGATCGCCCGCCCGAGCAAGCAGGGCCACGTCTCGGCGCAGACGGTCATCGAGGCGGTGGTCCGGCTGATCCCGAGCTTCCCGGGCGAGACCGCCGACCGGTTCACCTCCCTGGTCAAGCAGTGGATCGCCGAGGACACCTACCGGGACTTCCTCGCCGTCACCGACCTCGCCTCCCTCGTCGCGGCCCGGAACGTCATCGCGTCCCCGGTTCCGGCGCGCGGCCCGCTGGTCGGCCACAAGCAGCACCCCCGGATGGACAAGGCGGCCCACCACCGGCCCTCGTTCGCCCTCGGCATCTCCGCGTACTCGTCCCGGATCTACAACTACGAGTCGATCCAGAACGAGAACCTGCACGCCTGGCACCTCTCCGACGGCATGGTGCTCCTCTACACCGACGACCTCGGCCACTACAGCGAGGACTACTGGCCCACCGTCGATCCCGCACGGCTGCCCGGCACCACC
>NZ_JAELVH010000562.1 GCF_019399235.1 Streptomyces poriferorum
GTGCACGGGGGCGGCCGGATCCGGGAGGTCGGCGCGGCGCAGGCGGTCGAAGCCGAGGTCGATGGTGCCCTGGCCGGTGGGGTGCGAGCAGGCGAGGAGGGCGAGCCGGGGATGGAGGGCGGGGACCATGCGGCCGATGATCCGCAGCCGTGTCCCCGGCGCCGCGGCCAGCAGCGTCAGGTTGTCCCGGTGGGCCAGCCCGGGATCGTCGTCGGCGACAGTGAGCCGGACGGCCGTGCCTCCCTCGCACAGGGCGAGCAGACAGGTGCCTCCCGATTCCCTTACGGCTCCGAGGAGTTCGACGTCCAGAAAGAGCAGGTCGCTGCCGCCGCCCTCCGGGTCCGCGTAACGGGAGGTGGACCGCAGGGCGCGGGCGGCCTGTTCGGACGGCGGCGTCTCCCACAGGGCGGCGAGCGGAGGATCCGTCCACGCCGCGCCCCCGGCGGAGACGGCCTTGACGCCCTTGCCGGCGCCCAGCCTGCCGTCCGGCGAGACCGTCGCCCCGGAGACCGCCAGGCCGGCCCGGCCCAGCTCCCGGTGGGTGAGCGCGCTGTCTCCCAGGCGCACGGCCCGGTCGGCAACGCCCAGGGCGCGCCCGACACCGCCGGGTGCCACGTCACCGACCGTGCAGAGGCGGCCGTCGGATCCGGCGACCCAGGTGCGGGCGCCGCCGTGCCCCGAGTCGGTGACCACGGGTTCGGTGAACAGGCCGTACAGGCGCAACGAGCCGTCGGGGCTGTACGGGCGGCGCGCGCGGCCCTTGACCGCGGCCAGCTCCGCGCCGGAAGCCGTCCCCACACGGTGGGCGGTGCCCAGGAGTTCGGCCAGCGCCGTGACCAGGTCGGCGGTGCGGTAGGACGGGTCTCCGGCGCGGGCCGCGCGCAGGAGCGTGACTACGGACAGTGCGGCGCCCGCGGCGCGCGGCAGTTGCCGGAGCCGGGCGGTGTGCGCGGCACGGAGGAGCACCGCCTGCGTGACGGCGCCTGCCCCGTCGACGCCGGCCTCCAGCACGGCGGCACCCGCCGACCACAGGGCCTCGGCCGCGGCACGCTGGGCCGGGCTGGCCACCTCGGGCAAGGCGGCGGGATCCGGGGTAAGGGTGGGGGT
>NZ_JAELVH010000563.1 GCF_019399235.1 Streptomyces poriferorum
CCACCACCTCGACCACCGCCACCTCGACCACCGCCACCTCGACCACCCCCGCCCACCGCACCGGCCCGGACTCCCCCGCGCCTCACGAACGACCGCGTGTCCGGGCGACCCCGTGGCACGAGGCCCGCGCTGTTGCCACCAGGGCCGGGCGCGGCGTTCCTCCCCGTACCGTGCGGCTCCCTCTCGGCCAGGCGCTCGGGCAGGTGCTCTCCGAGCCGTTGGCCGCACTCACCGATCTGCCGTCGTTCGACACCTCCGCCATGGACGGCTGGGCCGTCGCCGGGCCGGGACCGTGGACCATCCGGGACGACGAGGGCATCCTCGCCGGCCATGGCACACCCGCCCCGCTCCCCGACGGCGACGCCATCCGCATCGCCACGGGCGCCCGCATCCCGGCGGACGTCACCGCGGTCATCCGCAGCGAACATGCCCACGCAGACGGGGCCAAAGGGCTGCTGTACGCGCAGCGGCAGGTCGACCCCGGCCAGGACATCAGGCCGCGCGGACAGGAGTGCCGCTCCGGAGACCAACTCCTGCCCGCCGGAACGCTGGTGACGCCCGCCGTCCTCGGCCTGGCCGCGGCCGCCGGATACGACGAGCTGCCGACCCGGTCCCGGCCGCGTGTCGACGTACTCGTCCTGGGCGATGAACTCCTCACCGCCGGCCTGCCGCACGACGGGCTGATCCGTGACGCTCTCGGCCCGATGATCGGCCCCTGGCTGCGCGCTCTGGGCGCCGACGTCTCCGACCCGCGCCGCCTCGGCGACGACGCGGAGGCCCTGCGGCAGGCGCTCACCGGCTCCGAGGCAGACCTGATCGTCACCACCGGCGGCACGGCAGCCGGACCCGTCGACCATGTGCACCCCGTCCTGGCCCGGATCGATGCCGAACTGCTCGTCGACGGGGTCGCCGTCCGCCCCGGTCACCCCATGCTGCTGGCCCGGCTCGGCGCCGCGGGGCCGTACCTCGTAGGCCTGCCCGGCAACCCGCTGGCCGCGGTGTCCGGACTGCTCACCCTGGCCGAACCGCTGCTCAGAGGCCTTGCTGGCCGCACCGCCGAGGCCCCCTACCGAGTGCCGGTGCGCGGCGACGTGCACGGTCATCCGCACGACACCCGTCTGGTCCCCGTGGTCCACCGCACCGCCGGCGCCCTCGGACCGGCCTCCGCTTCCGCAACTCGGCGCGACAGCACGGGAACCGATGGGGCCACGGATCACGTCGTACCCCTGCATTACAACGGTCCTGCCATGCTGCGCGGCGTCGCTGCCGCGGACGGGCTGGCTGTTGTGGGGCCGGGCGGGGTACGGTCCGGCACCGAGGTGGAGATCCTCGATCTACCGTGGGCCCCGGCGACGCCGTGGACTGAAGGGTGTTTCACGTGAAACTTCCCGGCCATGACGCGATGGCCAGGCGCGCCGACGAACAGGTCGTCCCCACCCGGGTGATGCTCCCGCGCCGGGTCGTCGACGGACCGGCCCGTCAGGTTGCCAAGCGGCTGATGATGGCTCTGGCGGTGCTTGCCGCCACGGTGCTGATCGTTTGGGTCGACCGGGGCGGCTACCACGACGCGGCCGATGGCAAGGTCGACCTCCTGGACGCGGTGTACTACGCGACGGTCACCCTCTCCACCACCGGATACGGCGACATCACCCCGTACAGCGACAGCGCCCGGCTCGTGAATGTGCTGCTCGTGACACCGCTGCGCGTGCTCTTCCTCATCATCCTGGTCGGCACCACCCTTGAAGTCCTCACGGAACGGACCCGCGAGGACTTCCGGCTGAAGCGTTGGAGAACGAACTTGCGTGACCACACCGTCGTCGTCGGCTTCGGTACGAAGGGCCGTTCGGCCATCCAGACCCTCTGCGCCACCGGGCTGCGGAAGGACCAGATCGTCATCGTCGACCCGGCGTCCAAGGTCATAGAGATCGCCAACGCCGAGGGCTTCACCGGAGTGCTCGGGGATGCGACGCGCAGCGATGTGCTGCTGCGCGCGGAGCTGCAGAAGGCGCGTCAGGTCATCATCGCGACCCAGCGCGACGACACCGCGGTCCTGGTCGCACTGACCGCGCGTCAGCTCAACCGTGGCGCGAAGATCGTGGCCGCGGTGCGTGAGGAGGAGAACGCCCCGCTGCTGCGGCAGTCCGGTGCCGATGCCGTGATCACCAGCGCCAGTGCGGCGGGCCGGCTGCTCGGGCTGTCCGTGCTCAGCCCCAGTGCGGGCATGGTGATGGAGGACCTGATCCAGCAGGGCAGCGGACTCGATCTCGTCGAGCGGCCGGTGATAAAGGCCGAGGTGGGCAAGAACGTCCGGGAGACCGACGACCTCGTGGTCAACGTCCTGCGCGGCCACCGGCTCCTGGGGTACGACGATCCGGCGGCGAGCCCCCTGCAGCTGACGGACCGGCTGATCACCATCGTGCGTGCCTCCAACGAGCCGCCCCTGAACCACCCGCCGT
>NZ_JAELVH010000564.1 GCF_019399235.1 Streptomyces poriferorum
GTGCGCAACGAGGCGGGCGGCGGCTCGGCCAGGGACACGGGGGACGGCGGCAGGTCCGGCGGGGACTCGTAGGGTGCGGCGGGGGGAGTGCCGTGGTCATGGTCCGGCCCGTGGGCCGTCGAGGTCTGCCGTGACGTGTCGTCCATGCCGATCACTCTGCGTCAGTACGAAGATCACACCTGACCTTGGGAACGCTGCCGCATACGGGTTCACACCAATGGGCCCGGGTGCCAGTCTTGGATCATGGACGATCTTCTCGAACTACTGCGCGCGGGCCTGCCGGCCGAGGCCCTGATCACCGACCCGGACATCACCGCGTCCTACGCCAACGACATGGCGAGCTTCTGCGAAGCGGGCACACCCGCCGTCGTCACGCTGCCCCGCACCGTCGAGCAGGTCCAGCACATCATGCGCACCGCCACCGCGCTGCGCGTCCCGGTCGTCCCCCAGGGCGCCCGCACCGGCCTGTCCGGCGCGGCCAACGCCTCGGACGGCTGCATCGTGCTCTCCCTGGTGAAGATGGACCGGATCCTGGAGATCAGCCCCGTCGACCGCATCGCCGTGGTGGAGCCGGGTGTCATCAACGCCGTCCTGTCCCGCGCGGTCAACGAGCACGGGCTGTACTACCCGCCGGACCCCTCCAGCTGGGAGATGTGCACCATCGGCGGCAACATCGGCACCGCCTCCGGCGGCCTGTGCTGCGTGAAGTACGGGGTCACCGCCGAATACGTCCTGGGCCTCGACGTCGTCCTCGCCGACGGACGCCTGCTCACCACCGGCCGCCGCACCGCCAAGGGCGTCGCCGGATACGACCTCACCCGGCTCTTCGTCGGCTCCGAAGGCAGCCTCGGCATCGTTGTCAAGGCCGTGCTCGCGCTCAAACCGCAACCGCCCCAGCAGCTCGTCCTGGCCGCCGAGTTCCCCAGCGCGGCAAGCGCCTGCGACGCCATCTGCCGCATCATGGAACGCGGGCACACACCGTCACTCCTCGAACTGATGGACCGTACAACAGTCCAAGCGGTCAACAGGATGGCGAACATGGGCCTCCCCGACTCCACCGAGGCCCTCCTGCTCGCCGCCTTCGACACCCCGGACCCCTCCGCCGACCTCGCCGCCGTCGCCGAACTGTGCACCGCCGCCGGAGCCACCGAGGTCGTCCCCGCCGAGGACGCCGCCGAGTCCGAAATGCTGCTCCAGGCCCGGCGCATGTCGCTCACCGCGCTGGAGACCGTCAAGTCGGCGACCATGATCGACGACGTGTGCGTACCGCGCTCGCAGCTCGGCGCCATGCTCGAAGGCACGGCGGCCGTCGCCGAGAAGTACGACCTCACCATCGGCGTCTGCGCACACGCGGGCGACGGCAACACCCACCCCGTCGTCTGCTTCGACCACACCGACGCCGACGAGTCCCGACGGGCCCGCGAGTCCTTCGACGAGATCATGGCGCTCGGCCTCGCACTCGGCGGCACGATCACCGGCGAACACGGCGTGGGCGTACTCAAGAAGGAGTGGCTCGCCCGGGAACTCGGCGAGGTGAGCGTGGAACTGCACCGGGGTATCAAGCAGGCCTTCGACCCGCTGGGCCTCCTCAACCCGGGCAAGGTCTTCTGAGAGGCCGTCCGAAGCCCCGGCCGCCCTCTCAACTCTCCCCGTCCTGCGACTCGTCCGACGGCCACGGGTCGCTCATCCACAGGTCGTCGGCGGGCAGCGGCGCGAGCAGCTCGGCCAGCGCCTCGTCGATGCCGAGCCGCTCGGACTCCGCACCCGGCGCGACGGCGTGCAGCGTCCGCTCCACCCAGGTGGCCACCGCGGCGGACGGCACCTCCAGCAGGGCGTTGCCGTCCGGCGAGGTCAGCGCCACGGGATGACGCTGCGGCCCTCGACCTTCGTGGGCCAGATCCGCACGTCCCCGTGCCCGCACGGCCGGAACACCCCCTCGACCAGCAGGTCGCGGGCGAAAGTCCAGTGCACGGGGGCGTCGGAGCCGATGTGGAAGGTGATGTGCACGGCGTAGGGATCCTCGGTGCGATACGTCAGCCGGGCGGGCACGGGGATGCTGCGCTCGGGCGACAGGACGAGCTTGAGCTCCAGCTCTCGTTCCACGACGGTGTTCATGAGGTGCGTCCTTTCGATGCCTGTGGGCCGGTCGCACGACCGCCCGCACAGGGAGAGAGCGCCCTCCCCGCCATTCATTACGCGACTTCGGGAAAAATATTTCGGAGCGACCGGAAAGTGGTCCAAACACCGGGACCGGCCCGGTGACAGGCGGCTGTCTGATAGATGTGGTCCCTTCTATGAGGACCGGCCGTTCCCCCATCGCCGGCCGGTCCCAGGCCTCGAAGAGATACGGGACCACGGTGATGAGCGCCCCAACCCCGGCACCCGGTGACGACCGACCCCGCGAGGGGTACTACCCCGACCCGTCCATTCCCGGATACGTCCGGTACTGGAACGGCGCTTCCTGGGTGCCCGGCACCAGCCGGCCCGCCCCGCAGCAGGGCGAACCCATGCCCGCCGCGCCCGCCGGGGAGGAGGCCGCACCGCACACCCCCGTCCCCGGACCCGCCGCGGTGGACGAGACCGGCCCGGTCTTCTTCGACGAGGACCCGTACGAGGGGAACCGCCCCGAACCCGCCACCGCCTGGCAGGCCGACGCCTCCCGGCAGACCGGCTTCGGCGGCGAGCGCGACCGACGGGTCTCCTGGGGCGGGCAGTCCGAACCGCGGGACGGCAGGGCCGAAGCCGATCCGCGGACGCCCGCGGCCGGTTCCCCCGAGGCCGCTCCGGCGGACCGGGCC
>NZ_JAELVH010000565.1 GCF_019399235.1 Streptomyces poriferorum
GCCGAGGCCCCGTGCCGCTCCCCCGCAGCCCAGACGGGCCAGGAGGAAGCGGGACGAGAGGCCACGCTGGGGCATGCGGGTGGCGACCACGCTCTCCGTCCTCGTGCTGGGCGCGGGCGGCATCGGCCACGCCGTGGTGACCAACCTGGAGTCCGGGATCGACCGGATCGACCCGTTCAAGGACATGAAGAACCGGCCCGCGGGCGGCAACGGCATGAACCTGCTGCTGGTCGGCACCGACGGCCGCGACAAGATCACCGCGGCGGAGAAGAAGAAGTACCGGCTGGGCGGCGCACCCTGCCACTGCACCGACACGATCATGCTGGTGCACCTGTCCGCGGACAAGGAGCGCGCCAGCGTCGTCAGCCTGCCGCGCGACAGCTACGCCGAGATCCCCGAGCACCGGGACGCGACGACGGGCAAGGAGCACGCGGCCCACCCGGTGAAGCTGAACGCCGCGTACGCCGAGGGCGGGCCGAATCTGACCGTGCGGACGGTCGAGCACATGACGGGCGTCAAGATCGACCACTATCTGGAGGTCGACTTCACCAGCTTCATGACGACGGTCGACACCCTCGGCGGCGTGAAGATCTGCACCGCCCGGCCGATGAAGGACTCCTACACCGGTCTCGATCTCGCGGCCGGCCCCCATGAGCTGGACGGCGGCCAGGCACTCCAGTACGTACGCTCCCGGCACATCGACGGCGCCGCCGACCTGGGCCGGATGCAGCGCCAGCAGAAGTTCATGGCCTCGCTGATCAAGCAGGCGACGAGCAGCGGGGTGCTGCTGAACCCGGTGAGATTCCGTGAGGTCGCCTCGACGATGCTGAAGTCGGTCCGGGCCGACAAGGGCTTCGGTACGGAGCAGATGCTGGAGTTGGGCCAGGCGATGCGGGGCTTCTCCGCCGCCTCGTCGGAGTTCACGTCGGTGCCGATGGGCAACGTCGCGTACCAGGTCAAGGGCATCGGCTCGACGGTCAAGTGGGACGCGAGGAAGTCGAAACAGCTGTTCCAGGCACTGCGGGACGACAAGCCGCTGACCGTCGCACGGCCCAAGCAGGCTCCGGCGAAGAAGGTCGACATCCCGCCGAAGCAGATCCGGGTCCAGGTCTACAACGGGACCCTCAAGGACGGTCTCGGCTCCACGGTCGACACCGCGCTGCACGGCACGGGCTTCAACACCACCCGCGCCCCGCTCACCGGACCGCAGCGCGACGTGAAGCACACCCTGGTCACGTACGACCCGCGCTGGGACCGGTCCGCGAAGTCCCTGGCGGCGGCGCTGCCGGGGGCCGAGCTGAAGGCCGTGAAGGGGCAGGGCGGCACGATGAAGGTGACGGCGGGCGAGGACTACCGGAAGGTCGAGCGAGTCCGGGCCGAGGAGCCCGATCCGGGCAGGTTCGGCGCGGTGAAGGGCGACGAGGTCGTCTGCCCGTAGACCCCTGACCCGGTTCCGTTCAGTCCTCTACGCCGTCGGGGGCTGCGCGGACCG
>NZ_JAELVH010000566.1 GCF_019399235.1 Streptomyces poriferorum
CCCACCCCACCGGGGACACACCGAGCTCCCCGCCCTGCTCACCGAAGGGGGTGCCCCATGGCGCACCACGTCTCCGCGCCGCACCCTGCCCCGCCGCCGCCGGGTCCCGAAGAACCCCGGTCGCATCCGAGGGCGACGGAACCCGTCCTGCTGGTCATCCTGGTCGTGCTCTCCGCCGTCGGCGCCGTCATCGGCATCGACCTCGTCTCCAAACTGGGGATCTCCGCCAACACTTCGGTCGTCGGCGCACTCGTCGCCATGCTGATCGGACGCATTCCCCTCGGCTTCCTGCGCCGGATGCGTTCCGTGCACCGCCAGAACCTGGCCCAGAGCGCCATCTCGGCCGCGACCTTCGCCTCGGCGAACGCGCTGCTCACCTCCGTAGCCGTCCCGTACGTCTTCGGCCGCGAGGACCTGGTCTGGCCGATGCTCGCCGGCGCGTTCATAGGCCTCCTCGTGGACGCCTGGGTCCTCTACCGGGCCTTCGGCTCCCGGCTGCTGCCCGCCGACGCCGCCTGGCCGCCCGGCACCGCCGCCGCCGAGACGATCAAGGCCGGCGACCGGGGAGGACGCCGCGCCCTGATCCTGGCCGGTGGCACCGCGGTCGGACTCGCAGGGACGCTCTTCAGCCTGCCCCTCTCCGCTGCCGGTGTGGCCTTCCTCGGCAACGTCTGGGCGCTGATGATGTTCGGCATCGGCCTGATGCTGCGCCAGTACAGCCCCGACGTCTTCCACACGGATCTCGGCGCCGGCTACATCCCGCACGGCGTCATGGTCGGCGCGGGGATCGTCGCACTCGGCCAGGCCGTCCACCTGCTCATAGGCCGACGCGAACGCAAGCGGAAGGAAGCCGCCGCGGAGGCTACGAGCGTCGCGACCGTCCGGGACACGGATCCGAGCACCGCCTGCACCGTCGACGAACGGGCCCTGCGGCTCTCCCTGATCCGCGGCTTCGCGCTCTTCACCGGGGGCGCGGTCGTCCTCGCCGTCCTCGGCGGACTGATCGGCGACATGAGCCCCCTCGGCATCGTCGGCTGGGTCCTGTTCGCCGCCTTCGCGGCCCTGGTCCACGAACTGATCGTCGGCCTCGCCGCCATGCAGTCCGGCTGGTTCCCGTCCTTCGCCGTCACCCTGATCTTCCTCATCCTGGGCCTCGCCATCGGCATACCGTCCGTGCCGCTCGCCCTGCTGGTCGGGTACGTCTCCGCCACCGGACCCGCCTTCGCCGACATGGGCTACGACCTCAAGGCCGGCTGGCTGCTGCGGCGCGAGCACCGCCCCTGGGACCCCTTCGAGCGCGAGGGCCGCCGCCAGCAGTTCATGGCCGCCCTCATCGGATTCGCCGTCGCCCTCGTCGTCGTCGCCCTCGCCTGGCGCTCCTACTTCGGACAGGGACTCATCCCGCCCGTCGCCAAGGTGTACGCCGACACCATCAAGAGCGGGCTCAGCGACCCGGACGCGGTACGCACCATGCTGCTCTGGGCCATTCCCGGCGCGGCCATCCAACTGCTCGGCGGCACCCGCCGGCAGATGGGCGTCATGCTCGCCACCGGTCTGCTCATCCTCACCCCGCAGGCCTGCTGGCTCGTCCTCGGCGCCCTCGTCGTCCGGGTCGGCTACCGGAAGCTGCGCGGTCCCGCCGCCGACGAGGAACTCAACCTGGTCGGCGCCGGCCTCATCGCGGGCAGCTCGCTCGGCGACTCGGCCCAGATCCTCAAGACCTGACGCGGCGACTCGGCCCAGATCCTCAAGACCTGACGGCTGCCGCCCCCCTGAACCACACCCCGCACCACTCAGCACCACCCGCATGGCAAGGAGAACCACCCCATGGACATGTACAGCAGGCTCGAACCGCGCCCCGAGTACCTCAGCTTCGAACTCGCCCTGGCCGCCCGCAAGCTCGTCGAGGAGGTCATGCTGGTCAAGCGCGGCGAGCACGTCGTACTCACCGGCGACACCAGCAGCGACCGCCGCGTCATCGAGGCCACCGCCCAGGCGGTCGCCGCCGCCGGAGCGCACCCCGTCGTCGTCTGGTACGAGACGCTGCCCGGCGCCTCCATGGAGCCGCCCCGGCCCGTCGCCGGTGCCATCGCCGACGCCGATGTGTGGATCGAGTTCGCGGTCTCGTACCTGATGCACTCCGACGCCTTCCGCGCCGCGATGGCGAACGGCTGCCGCTACACCAACCTCACCGCGATGGACGTCCAGATGCTGGTCGCCACCGTCGGCCGCCCCGACTTCCAGGGCGTCATCCGCCTCGGCAAGGCGCTCGTCGCCCTCCTGGAGGCCGCCGACGAGGTCCGGATCACCTCCGCCAACGGCACCGACCTGGTCGGCCGCAACGGCGACCGGCCGATCAACCTGCGCGGCAAGCCCGCCGAGAAGCCCGGCGAGACCGTGATGCTCTCCGGCCAGATCTCCTGGAACCCCCTGGAGGAGACCCAGGACGGCGTCCTCGTCTTCGACGGCGCCCTGTGGCCGCCGGACGAGCTCGGCCTGCTGCGCTCGCCGGTCCGCTGCACCGTGGAGAAGGGTGTCGTCACCAAGATCGAGGGCGACGCCGACGCGGACACCTTCCGCCGCTGGATGGAGTCCTTCGACGACCCGAACATGTTCCGCATCGCGCACTGGTCGCTCGGCTTCAACCCCGGAGTCCTCGCCCCGACCGGCCGCATCGTCGAGGACGAGCGCGTCTTCGGCTGCGTCGAGCTCGGCATCGGTACCAAGGGCGCCTGGATAGGCGGCGAACCGTGGGTCGCCGCCGCCCACACCGACGGCAGCGTCCTCGGCCCGTCCATCTACCTGGACGGCGTCGCCATCGAGGAGAACGGGCGCTACGTGCACCCCGAGCTCGTCGGGATCTGCCGCGACCTGGGCGTCGCCGGCTACTGAGCCGGCCGCCGGGCGGGCCCGCATCATCCCGGTGCGGGCCCGCCCGGCCCCCGTCAACCGCACCGAGA
>NZ_JAELVH010000567.1 GCF_019399235.1 Streptomyces poriferorum
CCACCCACCAGCGGCCGGCCCCGCCCCGTCCGTCACACGCTCAGCGTGACCCGCTCGCTCTCGACGCGCTGCGCCAGCCCGTCCTCGCCCAGCTGCCCGAGATGCCTGCACAGGACCACGGAACCCCCGGTGGCGAGCGGTGCGAAGAGCCCTGCGCTGAGACCGTCCCAGGTGTCGTACGTACGCCCCGACAGCAGCCGCGAGCCGGCGCCCAGGCCCAGCGCCGCACCGTCCGCACGGCTCCGCGCGACCAGCTCCGCCCCGGTGAACCCGGCTCCGCCCACGGTCAGCGCCGGAGCATCGGGGTCGACGGGCGCGAACGGGGCGAACCGGTCGCCCTGGCCCGGCACCTCGACGGCGTAGTCCGCGAAGCCCTCGGGAGCCTGTGGGAACCTCCCGCCCAGCGGGCGCAGCGCCAGCGCGATCCGCTCACCGCGACAGGCCCGCGCGGCGTCCAGGCTGTCCGGCCCGGAGACGACGAGATCGGCGGCGGCGGGATCCCCCTGGACGTCGGCGACCACGCCGACCGAAGCGCAGGCCAGCAACCAGACCGCGGACTGCCAGTGCGCGGGCAGGAGCAGCGCGAGCCGGTCGCCGGGCTCGGCGGCGAGGTCGCCCTGCAACAGGTTCGCCGTCTTGGCCACCCAATTGGCGAAGGTGGCCACCGACAGTTCGACGCGCTCTCCGGTGGCGTCGTCGTAGAAAGTGACCATGGGGCGGGCCGGGTCCGCGGCGAGCGCGGAACGCAGCAGGTCGGCAGGGGTGCGGTCGCTGGCGTTCATTCGCAGAAGGGTACGCGGCGGTGGCGGGAGGGGCCGGGTGCGGCGGGAGCCGCGTACACCGGTTCGGCAGACGAGCCGTCAATTGGCCGGAAAAGTCCGGGTCGCCGGAGTGGTGCGCTTGTGCCCAGGATCATTTGTATGCGTGCCTTCCTTGCATCCTCCATTGGTGTCACCTGCGCGGCAGCTCTCGTACTGCCGCTCGCCGCGCCTGCGGGCGCCGCCGCGGCAGCCGAAC
>NZ_JAELVH010000568.1 GCF_019399235.1 Streptomyces poriferorum
GGCGGGCCGCCGCCGCGGTGAACGAGCTGTACGGGGTATGCGACCGGATCGTCGCCGAGCGGCGCAGCACCGGGGCCCCCCAGGGCGAGGACCTGCTGTCGCTGCTCGCCGCCGCCACGAACGAGGAGGACGGGGAGCTCGACGCCACCGAACTGCGCGACCAGATGCTGATCTTCCTGCTCGCCGGACACGAGTCGACGGCCACCTCGATGGCGTTCGCCCTGCATCTGCTGGCCACCCACCCGGAGATCCAGAGCCGGGCCCGCGACGAGATCGGGCGCGTCCTCGGCGACCGGACTCCCGAAGCCGCCGACTTCGACCGCCTCCCGTACCTCATGCGCGTGCTCAAGGAGGCGATGCGGCTCTACCCGGCGGCTCCCGTCACCGGCCGGCGCGCGGTCGCCGCGAGCGAGATCGGCGGCCACACCATCCCGGCGGGCGCCGACATCATGCTGGTCCCCTGGGCCACCCACCGTCACCCCCGTTACTGGCCGGACCCGGAGCGCTTCGACCCCGACCGCTTCACCCCGGAAGCGGAGGCGACCCGCCCGCGCTACGCCTACTTCCCCTTCGGCGGAGGCCCGCGCGCCTGCATCGGGCAGCACTTCTCGATGCTGGAGGCGGTGATCGCGCTGGCCATGGTCCTGCGGGCGTACGAGTTCGAGGCAGTGGACACCGATCTCGCGGTCGCCGCGGGGATCAGCCTCCGCGTAGCCGGTACGGCGCGCTGCCGGATCCGCCCCGTGGGTTCCTGACCTCTTCCGGCACCGCACCCGGGAGCGGCCGGCGCCCCGGCACCGGCCGCTCCCGTTCCCGGCCGGGAACCCTCCCCCGGCACCACGGCGGACGCTCGCCTCTCGCCGCTCCCGGACACACTAACTAAACGTACGGTCGTGCTATTGTTTTTCTGCTCGCGCACTCCACCGTGGGAGGCGGCTGCGCGCGCCCACACTCGCCGAAAGGATCCGTATGGACATCCGGAAGCTGGACCGAGCGGCCGTGCTGGAGACTCTGCGCATCCTGGAGCAGGCGGAGCCCGAGGACTGGGACCGGCCCACCCCGTGCACCGGCTGGACGCTGCGTCAACTGGTCGCCCATATGACGGCCCAGCACCACGGCTTCGCGGCCGCCGCCGCGGGAATCAGGACCGGCCTCGCCGCATGGCACCCCGGCGCACTCGGTGACGATCCACTGAAGACCTATCGCACCGCGGCCGAGGCGGCACTCGCGGCCTTCGCCGAACAGGCCGTACTCACCCGGGAGTTCAGCCTCCCCGAGATCAGCGACACCCGGAGCTTCCCCGCCACGGTCGCGATCGGGTTCCACTTCCTCGACCACGTGGTCCACGGCTGGGACCTGGCCCGGACCCTCGGTGTGAGTCTCGACCTGGACGAGGGAACCACCGAGGCCGCCCTGGTGATCGCCCTGCGCGTGCCGGACGACGAACGACGCCTCGGCCCGGACGCCCAGTTCCGCCCGGCCCTGCCCACCGCACCCGGCGCGCACCCGCTCGACCTGGTCCTGACCACGCTCGGGCGCTCGCCCGACTGGTCCGCCCCGGCCCGCCAGGGCCCTTCGGCGCACCACGACTGATCCGGCCCCCGCCCCGCACACACCCGACATCCACAGGGAGACACGCATGCTCGCCGACCTCAGAACGCATGTCGCACGCCGGCTCGGCCTGACCGAGGAAGAGGTGTTCGCCGGCCAGCCGCTCTCCGCCGTCCTGGTCGCCTCGCCGAGCGCCATCAACTCCATCGACCTGCTGGACGCGTTCGCCGGCGCGCTCGCCGACGTCGGTGTCGACGACGACGTCGAACTGC
>NZ_JAELVH010000569.1 GCF_019399235.1 Streptomyces poriferorum
GTCGCCGCCGTACCCGGCCTGCCCGGCTGCAACCTCGAAGGCAAACAACTCGTCGCCGCCCCCCACGTCATCGAGACCGCCGGCGGCATCCTCGCCTACTTCGGCGACAACGAGCACCCCGAACCCACACCACTCGTCCTCCCCGAACACCTCACCGACCCCGGCACCTCAGCGTTCCTCTGCTACGCCGAGTGGAACGTCAACTGGCGCTACGCCGTCGAGAACCTCCTCGACCCCATGCACGGCTCGTTCCTCCACCGCGACTCGCACAGCATGGCCGAGGGCCAGACCACCGCACGCTTCCGCATCCGCGAGACCGAACGCGGCTTCTTCTTCGAGAAGACCGACCAGAGCGGCGTCAACTTCGACTGGGTCGAGCTCTGCCGCACCGGCGTCGACTGGGTCGACCTCACCATCCCCTACCCACCGACCGCCGGCCCCGGCGGGCCCTTCGGCATCGTCGGCATGGCCACCCCCATCGACGAGAACCGCTGCGCCGTCTTCTTCTGGCGCTACCGCAAGGTCAGCGACTGGCAGCGCGACACCTGGCGCTTCCTCTACAAGACGCTCCTGGAGGACCGCCACTGGGACGTCCTCGAACAGGACCGCATCATGCTGGAGGACCTGCGCACCGACGCCGACCAGGCGGAGAACCTCTACCAGCACGACCTCGGCGTGGTCCGCGTCCGCCGCATGTACCGCACAGAAGCCGAAGCCCAGGCAACAGCGCTCTGACCCCCCGGTCCTCAATCGCCCGGACACCGGCACATCTGCCTGGCCCCACGGGTACATCTGCCCGGCGACCGGCACATCTGCCTGGCCCCACGGGCACATCTGCCCGGCCCCACCGGTGCATCTGCCCGGCCACCGGCACATCTGCGCGGAACGGTGCCTCTGCCCGGCCACCGGCACGTCAAGCCGGACACCGGCAAAATCAAGCCCGTCCGGCGATTGAGGACACCTTCACGTCGGGGCGCCGACGCCCCAATCCAAGCCCGTCCGGCGATTGAGGAC
>NZ_JAELVH010000056.1:0-28315 GCF_019399235.1 Streptomyces poriferorum
GACCCCACCCCCACCCACCGGACAGGGGCATGCCGCACCCCGCGGAGCACCCGCACCACCCAAGCCCGTCCGGCGATTGAGGACGGAACCCCGCACCCCGGACCGGGACAAGGTCATCGCGCCCGGGACACCCGCCGCTCGTCCCACACCGGCTCCGTCGTCTCCCGTACGACCCCGTCCGAGCCGAACACCAGGTACCGGTCGAAGGACTTCGCGAACCACCGGTCGTGCGTGACCGCCATCACCGTCCCGTCGTACACCTCCAGGCCGTCCTGGAGGGCCTCCGCCGACTCCAGGTCCAGGTTGTCGGTCGGCTCGTCCAGCAGCAGAGCCGTCGTGCCGGCCAGCTCGAGGAGCAGGATCTGGAAGCGGGCCTGCTGACCGCCGGACAGCTTCTCGAACGGCTGGTCCCCCTGCCGCTCCAGCTCGTACCGCCGCAGTACGGACATGGCGCCGCCCCGGTCCTTGGCCTGCTCCGTCCACAGGATCTCGACGAGTGTCTTGCCCAGCAGCTCCGGATGGGCGTGGGTCTGCGCGAAGTGTCCGGGCACCACCCTGGCCCCGAGCTTCCACTCCCCCGTGTGCGCCACCGGCTCGCCGGCCAGCAGCCGCAGGAAGTGCGACTTGCCCGACCCGTTGGAGCCGAGGACGGCGACCCGCTCCCCGTAGTAGATCTCCAGGTCGAACGGCTTCATCAGGCCGGTGAGCTCCAGGTTCGTGCAGGTCACAGCCCGCACCCCGGTCCGGCCGCCGCGCAGCCGCATCTTGATGTCCTGCTCGCGCGGCGGCTCCGGCGGCGGGCCGGCCTCCTCGAACTTCTTGAAGCGGGTCTGCATCGCGTGGTAGCGGTTCGCCATGTCGGGGCTGTTCGCCGCCTGCTGCCGCATCCGCAGGACGAGTGCCTTCAGCCGGGCGTGCTCCTCCTCCCAGCGGCGCAGCAGTTCCTCGAAGCGCGCGAAGCGCTCCTTACGGGCCTGGTGGTACGTGGCGAAGCCGCCGCCGTGCACCCAGACGTCACTGCCGGCCGGGCTGGGCTCCACGCTGACGATCTTCTCGGCGGCGCGGGAGAGCAGCTCCCGGTCGTGGGAGACGAAGAGGACCGTCTTGCGGGTCTCCTTCAGCTTCTCCTCCAGCCAGCGCTTGCCGGGGACGTCCAGATAGTTGTCCGGTTCGTCGAGCAGCAGCACCTCGTCGGGCCCGCGCAGCAGCGCCTCCAGCACCAGCCGCTTCTGCTCACCGCCGGACAGCGTGCGCACCTCGCGCCACTGCGCCTTCTCGTACGGGATGCCGAGGGCGGCCATGGTGCACATGTCCCAGACGGTCTCGGACTCGTACCCGCGCGCCTCCGCCCAGTCGCTCAGTGCCTGCGCGTACGTCATCTGCGCGGCCTCGTCGTCGGTGGTGAGGATCAGCTCCTCGGCCCGGTCGACCGCCTGCGCGGCCTCGCGGATCCGGGGCTGGGCGACGGACACCAGCAGGTCCCGCACCGTGCGCTCGTCGCGCACCGAGCCGACGAACTGCTGCATCACGCCGAGCCCGCCGCTCACCGAGACAGAGCCGCCGTGCGGCTGGAGCTCCCCGGCGAGCAGCCGCAGCAGCGTGGTCTTACCGGCGCCGTTCGCCCCGACGAGGGCGACGACGGCACCGTCCGCGACACGGAACGAGGCATCGCCGAGCAGTACCCGCCCGTCCGGTAGGTAGTACTCGAGATGGCCTGCTTCAAGATGTCCCATGCACAGCATTGTCACGGGCGGCGAAGCCCTGGCCCAACCGGATTACCCAGGGCCTAGGATTCGGCGCATGAGCTTTGGGCAAGGGGGGCCCTCCTGGGGGCCCGGGGGCACTGGGACTCCGGACTGGGCGGCACTGGCCGAGGCATCGGCCGCACGCGCCAGGCGCAAGAGGTGGCTGATGATCGGCGGGGGCGCGCTGGCCACCGCCGCGGTCGCCGCGATCGTGGCGACCGCGGTCATCTCGACCAACAAGAACGACTCCGGCGGCTCGTCCGGCAAGAACGCGAGCCAGCTGCCGTCGGCGACCGATCTGCCCAGCCAGACGGCGCAGCCGGAACCGTCGTTCTCATCGGTGGCCCCGGCACCCCCGCCGGATCCGAAGGACTACATATCCGACGTGCGGAAGGACCGGGCGCCCGTCACCGTGGACGCCTTCTTCCCCGGCAAGAAGCTGACGATGGGTGACCGCGTCTACTCCAAGGGCGCGACGCACCGCACCACGAAGTGCGCCACGACCACCCAGGGCGCACTCGGCACGATCCTCACGAACAACGGCTGCGACCAGGTCGTCCGGGCCACGTACAGCCGCAGCGGCGTGGCCGTGACCATCGGCCTCGCGGTCTTCGAGACCGAGGCCCAGGCCAAGAAGGCCGCCCAGCAGGCCAGCGGGGGCCTGGCCTCGCTGAGCGGGGCGGGGGTGCCGACGTTCTGCCGCGGCGGCGCCGTCTGCCGTCGCACGGCCAACTCCTACGGCCGGTACGCCTACTTCACGGTGGGCGGCTTCACCAGCGGCAAGAACGTCACCAAGGCCGACAAGAACGTGTTCGCCGTCGGCGACGACCTGACGGACTTCACGTTCCGCCAGATCCGTCACCGCGGCGAGGTCCAGGCCTCGGCCGCCGCCACCGCCCCCGTCACCTGACCGCCCGTCCTTCGGTTCAGCCACCCTCCCGGATGCGGAGAACCGCTGCTGTGCGTCTCGTCTTCCTGGTCTCCCTCCTGCGCATCCTGCGCCACCGCGACGCCATCGGTGCCGACCTGGCGCCCGACGAGGCGGTGGTCCTGGACCCGCCGGACGCCCCGCTGCGCGCGGCCCTCACCGCGGCGACGGCCGGCGACCACGGCCCGGCGCGGGAGCTCCTCGCCTCGACCCGCGCGCACGCCCAGTGGGAGCGCAGGGACGCGTACGTGAGCCGGCTGGCCAGGACCGCGCTGCACCACGACGGCTGGCTGGACGCCTGGCTGGCCGAGTCCCCCGACGCCCCCGACGCACTCCTCGTCGTCGCCGACTTCCACCTCCACCAGGCGTGGAAGGTACGGACGAGCGCCCGCGCGAAGGACGTCGAACGGGACCAGTTCCAGGCCTTCTTCGCGCTCCTCGAGGACGCCGTACCGGTCATCGGCGCCGCGGCCGAGCTCAACCCCGCGGACCCGGTCCCCTGGCGCATCGCGCTCACCCACGCCCGCGGCACGCAGGCCCCGCGCGAGGTCTTCGACGCGTACCTCGCCGAGGCCGAGGCCCGCGACCCGCACCACTTCGGCTGCCACGCGCAGGCGCTCCAGTACCTGTGCGCCAAGTGGTACGGCTCGCACGAGGAGATGTTCCGGTACGCGGAGCGGGTGGCCGCCTCCGCCCCGCCCGGCTCCAGGCTGCACGCGCTGCCGCTCCAGGCCGCGCTGGAGTACCGGCTGTCCGAGGCGGACGAGCCCGAGGGCCCCGACCCGTACGGACCGAAGGTGGACGCGGCCCTCACCCGCGCCCTGTCCCTCTCCGACACCTACGACGGGGCGGGCGACCGCGAGGCCGCCGGATTCCGCAACGAACTGGCCCTGCTGCTGATCATGTCGGACCGTCCGGCCGAGGCCCTCGATGTGTTCCGGTCCATCGGCGTCCACGCCACCGAGTACCCGTGGAACCGGCTCGGCGACCCCCGTGCCGAGTTCCTCGAAGCCCGGTCCGACGTGCGGCTGGACCTCGCCTCACGGATCCCGCTCTTCGGCCGCCCGCCCCAGCCGCCGGCCGTGGCCCCCGACTGGGCGGCCCTCACCCCGCGTGCGGTCGCGATCGTCCCCGCACCCCCGGCCACGGTCGCCCAGGCGGCTCTGATCTGCGGCTTCTCACTGCGTACGGCCCCGGCGCGCGAGGGCTACAGCTATGTCGAGGTGGTCCCCGAGGCCACCCGCGGACGACGGGCGGCGCTGCTCCCCGAGGAGCCGCTGACCGCGGCGGCGGAGACCTTCACCACGGGTGAGACCTGGCCCGCCCTGGTACTGCACCGCACCCCCGAGCGCTGCACCGTCACCGCCCTCCACCAGGGCCGGCAGATCGCCACGCACACCTGGGACGCCGAGTCCCCCGCCCCCGACCACGCCGATGTGCAGGACACCGCCGGGGACCTCGCCCGTCTGTTCCGGGTGGCGGACCCTCGCCCGCTGGCCCACATCCTGCGCGCCACCGGCGACCCGGTGCGCCACCAGGCCGGTCTGGTGACCGCGCTCGGTCTGCCGCCCGTCCCGCCCGGCTTCGGCGGCGACACCGAGATCCTCGGCGGGATCCCGGGCGCCCGGGTCCAGGTCCGCCGCTCCATCCTGGCCGGGATGCGCGACACGATGACGACGAGCACGGGCAGCCACCCGTCCGCGCCAGGTGACGGAGCCCCGCGGACGGCCCGCTGGTGGCTGACGCGTACCGCCGCGCTGGCGCTCGTGGGCACGGGCGCGGTCGTCGCATGGTGGAGCCCGCGGATCGGCTGGTTCCGGGCCTCACTGCTGAGCGGCGCGGCGCTCTACCTGGCGGGCTCCCTCGCCTCCGCGCTGCGCCGGCGCGGCCGTACGGCGTCCTGACCGGACGTCAGCAGCAGCCGGCCCCCGGAAGCGTCCGCACGTTCCGCGCCTCCACCGCCCTGGCGGCGAGCAACTCATCGGCAGGGTAGGCGACTTCCTCCAGCGTCAGCCCGTGCGGCCGCACCACGTGCACCCCGGGATCGCGCACCCGGGCGGCGAGTACCTCGGCCGGCCACGGATACGGACGGCGCCCGTCCCCCACGAACAGCATCGCCCCGACCAGTGCCCGCACCATGTTGTGGCAGAAGGCATCGGCCTGCACGGTCCCGGTGATGATCCCGGACGCCTCGTCACGTACCCAACTCAGCTTCTGCAGCGTCCTGATGGTCGTCGCACCTTCGCGCTTCTTGCAGTACGCGGCGAAGTCGTGCTCCCCCGTCATGCGCGCCGCCGCCGCGTTCATCGCGTCGAGGTCCAATTCCCGGTCGTGCCAGAGCACATGGCCGCGCACCAGCGGATCGACGCCACCGGGCGCGTCCGACACCCGGTACGCGTACCGGCGCCACAGGGCCGAGAAGCGGGCGTTGAACCCGGCCGGCGCCTCCTCGATCCGCCGGATCCGCACATCCGGCGCCATCCGGCCGGCCATCCGCCGCAGCAGCATCGACGCGTGCTCGGCCCACACCTCGGCCGGCAGGTCCACGTGCGCGACCTGCCCCCGCGCGTGCACACCGGCATCGGTACGCCCGGCCACGGTCAGGTCGTAGGTGCGCGAGGAGCGGGTCACGGTCCGCAGCGCACCCTCGATCTCCCCCTGGACGGTCCGCCGGCCGGTCTGCTTCGCCCAGCCCGAGAAGTCCTTGCCCTCATAGGCCAGGTCCAGCCGCACCCGCACGAAGCCGGGCTCCACCACGTCACTCACAGCAGCGATCCTCTCAAGATCCGTACACAGCGAAACGGGCCCGCACCGCCCCGAAGGGTGATGCGGGCCCGTCCCAGAGGTCTCAGAACGCTCAGGCGTCCTTGGACTCCTCGTCGGCCTCGGCCGGCTTGGCGTCCTCGACGGACTCGACCGGGGTCTCGTCCTTCTTGAGGGCGTCTTCCTTGACCGCACGCTTCGTGGCGGCCTCGGCCTCACCGGTGGCGGCCTGCGCCACGGTCAGGGCCTCGACCAGCTCGATGACGGCCATCGGGGCGTTGTCGCCACGACGGTTGCCGATCTTGGTGATACGGGTGTAACCACCGGGGCGGTTCTCGTACCGCGGGGCGATCTCGGTGAAGAGCGTGTGCACGATGCCCTTGTCCGTGATCGACTGCAGCACCAGGCGACGGTTGTGGATGTCGCCCTTCTTCGCCTTGGTGATGAAACGCTCGGCGACCGGACGCAGGCGGCGGGCCTTGGCCTCGGTCGTGGTGATGCGGCCGTGCTCGAACAGCGACTTCGCAAGGTTATTGAGAAGAAGCTTCTCGTGCGCAGCGCTGCCGCCCAGACGGGCACCCTTGGCGGGCTGAGGCATGGTTTTCTCCTTGTGTGCTGCACCGGCCGTATCAGGTACCGGTGTCAGTTCCCGTGAGGCGGTCGCCACACGGAAGTTCAGTGCGCCGTCCGGACCCGAAATTCAGGCCCGGCCGGCGATTGAGGACAAAGCCCTCGCCCGGCCCGGAGCGCCCGTCAAGGACAGGCACCCCGGCCGGAGGCGACTCAGTACTGCTCGGTCTCCACGAAACCGGCGTCCGCGTCGTCGTCCGCGCCGAACGCGTCGGCGGCGGCGGTCGGGTCGAAGCCGGGAGGCGAGTCCTTCAGCGCCAGGCCCATACCGGCCAGCTTCGCCTTGACCTCGTCGATCGACTTCGCACCGAAGTTGCGGATGTCGAGCAGGTCCGCCTCGGAGCGGGCCACGAGCTCGCCCACCGAGTGGATGCCCTCGCGCTTGAGGCAGTTGTACGACCGAACGGTGAGCTCGAGCTCCTCGATCGGCAGGGCCAGATCGGCAGCCAGCGCGGCGTCCGTCGGCGACGGGCCCATGTCGATGCCCTCGGCGTCGATGTTGAGCTCGCGCGCCAGACCGAACAGCTCGACCAGGGTCTTACCGGCCGACGCCATGGCGTCACGGGGACGCATGGCCTGCTTGGTCTCGACGTCGACGATCAGCTTGTCGAAGTCGGTGCGCTGCTCGACACGGGTCGCCTCGACCTTGTACGTGACCTTGAGCACCGGCGAGTAGATGGAGTCGACCGGAATCCGGCCGATCTCCTGGCCCACCTGCTTGTTCTGGACGGCGGAGACGTAGCCGCGACCGCGCTCGACGGTCAGCTCCATCTCCAGCTTGCCCTTGCCGTTCAGCGTGGCGAGGACGAGGTCCGGGTTGTGGACCTCGACACCGGCCGGCGGGGCGATGTCAGCAGCGGTGACCAGGCCGGGACCCTGCTTGCGCAGGTACATCACGACCGGCTCGTCGTGCTCCGAGGAGACGACCAGCTGCTTGATGTTGAGGATGAGGTCGGTCACGTCCTCCTTGACGCCCGGCACGGTGGTGAACTCGTGCAGGACACCGTCGATACGGATGCTGGTGACAGCGGCACCCGGGATCGAGGAGAGGAGCGTGCGGCGCAGGGAGTTGCCGAGCGTGTAGCCGAAGCCCGGCTCCAGCGGCTCGATGACGAACCGCGAGCGGAACTCGTCAACGACCTCTTCGGTCAGCGACGGACGCTGAGCGATAAGCATGTGTGAATCCTTCAGTCGTGGGCGCCCACTATTTGACGCCCGACAGATGAAACAAGGATACGGGCGGTATGCCCCCGAAGGGGCATACCGCCCGAACCCACGCTATTGATCATGCACGGCCGTCACCGGCCGTTGCGGATCAGACGCGGCGACGCTTCGGCGGACGGCAGCCGTTGTGCGGCGTCGGGGTGACGTCCTGGATCGAACCGACCTCCAGGCCCGTGGCCTGCAGGGAGCGGATCGCGGTCTCGCGGCCGGAGCCCGGACCCTTGACGAAGACGTCAACCTTGCGCATGCCGTGCTCCTGCGCGCGGCGGGCGGCCGACTCGGCGGCCATCTGCGCGGCGAAGGGGGTGGACTTGCGCGAGCCCTTGAAGCCGACGTGGCCGGCGGAGGCCCAGGAGATCACGTTGCCCGAGGGGTCCGTGATCGAGACGATGGTGTTGTTGAACGTGCTCTTGATGTGGGCGTGCCCGTGAGCGACGTTCTTCTTTTCCTTGCGACGCACCTTCTTGGCTGCGCCCTGACGACCCTTGGGGGGCATGTCTTGACTCCAGATGGAGAGGGGAGGTGATCGGTCCTACAGCGAAGACCGCTGGATACTGCGGATGTCCGGAGATCCGGACGCTCGCAGTGCGTCCGCTGAGGACTACTTCTTGCCCGGCTTCTTCTTACCGGCGATCGCGCGACGCGGACCCTTGCGGGTACGGGCGTTGGTGCTGGTGCGCTGACCGTGGACCGGCAGACCGCGACGGTGGCGGATGCCCTGGTAGCAGCCGATCTCGATCTTGCGGCGGATGTCGCCCTGGATCTCGCGGCGAAGGTCACCCTCGGTGCGGAGGTTGGCGTCCACGTACTCGCGGATCTTGACCAGGTCCTCTTCGGCCAGGTCACGAACGCGGGTGTTGGGGTTCACGCCAGTGGTGGCGAGGATCTCCTTGGACCGGGTGCGCCCGATACCGAAGACGTAGGTGAGGGCAACCTCCACGCGCTTTTCGCGCGGGATGTCAACACCTGAAACGCGTGCCATTCAATGGCTCCAGTTGTTATTTCGGGGGTCTTCCGCAATGCCACTCCCGACCGCCGACCTCTCGCTGGGAGAGGTGGTACGCCCGGGTCTCCGGCCCCCGCCGGAGGTGTCGTCAGCCGTGGCTTGGACGGGCACTGCGTATGTACGTTTACGTGCGTCGCGCGAAGTACTGCGAGATGCGAGGGGGTCGTGCGTCAGCCCTGGCGCTGCTTGTGGCGCAGGTTGTCGCAGATGACCATGACCCGACCGTGACGGCGGATCACCTTGCACTTGTCGCAGATCTTCTTGACGCTCGGCTTGACCTTCATGGGATGTCAGGTTCTCCGGGTCAGTGCCACCACCCCGCCGAAACGGGATGTGGGCAAGATCTACTTGTAGCGGTAGACGATCCGGCCACGCGTCAGGTCGTACGGGGAGAGCTCCACCACGACCCGGTCGTCCGGGAGGATACGGATGTAGTGCATCCGCATCTTGCCGGAGATGTGCGCGAGGACCTTGTGACCGTTCTGGAGCTCCACCCTGAACATGGCGTTCGGGAGAGACTCGATCACGGTGCCCTCAATTTCGATGGCACCTTGCTTCTTGGCCACGCTTCGCCTTTCGAATCGGCTACCTTGATCGACTTTCGTCACTCGTATGCGGACACACGGATGCACGAGAGCCGACGAGTCAGTCTACGTCAGCGGACTCCAAAAGACGAATCCGTCAAGTTTGCCCACCCCGGCTGATCCTTAGACCTCCGGGTGGCCGTCAATCACCCCAGAGGGTCGGGCACCGGCCGCCGGGGCGAACACTCACCTCAGAGGGTCGGGCGCCGCCCGCCGGGACGGAACGCTCACCCCAGAGGGTCGGGCGCCGCCTCCACCCCGTACTGCGCCAGCCTCTCGCGGCCGCAGTCCGGGGCGGTCAGGACCAGCGGGCCCTGCTCCGTGAGCGCGATGGAGTGCTCCCAGTGGGAGGACCAGGTGCCGTCGGTGGTGATGACGGTCCACTCGTCCTCCAGCACCTCGGTGCGGGCCGTGCCGAGGGAGACCATCGGCTCGATGGCCAGGCACAGGCCCGGGACCAGCTTGATGCCCTTGCCGCGCTTGCGGGCGACGTAGTTCAGCAGGTGCGGGTCCATGTGCATCTCGGTGCCGATGCCGTGCCCGCCGTAGTCCTCGATGATTCCGTACTTGCCCGTCGCCGGACGGGGCTGGCGGCGGATGTAGGTCTCGATCGCCTTCGAGATGTCGACCAGGCGGTTGTTCACCTTCATCGCGGCGATGCCGGCCCACATCGACTCCTCGGTCACCCGGGACAGCTCGATGAGTTCCGGAGCGTGACCGGTGCCGACGAAGGCCGTGTAGGCCGCGTCGCCGTGCCAGCCGTCGATGATCGCGCCGGCGTCGATGGAGATGATGTCGCCGTCCTTGAGGACGGTCTTGTCGTCCGGGATGCCGTGGACGACGACCTCGTTGACCGAGGTGCAGATCGTCGCGGGGAACCCGCCGTACCCGAGGAAGTTCGACTTCGCGCCGTGGTCGGCGATCACCTTGCGGGCGACCTGGTCCAGGTCCTGCGTGGTGGCGCCGGGAACCGCCGCCTCACGGGTGGCCGCGTGGATGGCAGCGACCACCAGCCCCGCCTCACGCATCTTCGCGATCTGCTCGGGGGTCTTGATCTGCACCATGCTGCGGCGCCTTTCCGGGAGGTGAAGGGGCGGGTAATCCACGATACGGCGGCAAACAGTCGGCCGCGGCGCCCAAGGACGCCGCGGCCGACTTCACTGCATGTACTGCGGGGTGTTCTCTCAGCCCTTGTCGGACTTGAGAGCCTCCATGGCCCGCTCGGTCACGTCGGTGACCTTGCCGAGCGCGGAGATGGTGACCACCAGGTTCTGCGCCCTGTAGTAGTCGATGATCGGCTCGGTCTGCGTGTGGTAGACCTCGAGCCGGGTACGGACCGTCTCTTCGCTGTCGTCGTCGCGCTGGTACAGCTCGCCGCCACAGGTGTCGCAGACACCCTCGGTCTTCGGCGGGTTGTACGTCACGTGGAACACGTGCGCGCTCTCGTTGCGGCAGACCCGGCGGCCCGCGATGCGCTTCACGACCTCGTCCTCGGGGACTTCGAGGTCGAGTACCGCATCCAGCTTTACGCCCTCGTCCTTGAGCATCACATCGAGAGCCTCGGCCTGACCCACGTTGCGCGGGAAGCCGTCGAGCAGGAAGCCGTTGACCGCGTCCGGCTGGGACATGCGGTCCTTGGCCATCCCGATCGTGACCTCGTCCGGCACCAGCTGCCCCGCGTCCATGTAGGCGCGGGCCTGCTTGCCAAGGTCAGTGCCCTGGCTGATGTTGGCGCGGAAGAGGTCGCCCGTGGAGATGTGCGGAATCGACAGGTTCTTGGCAAGGTACGCAGCCTGCGTTCCCTTGCCGGCACCCGGCGGGCCGACGAGGACGATTCGCATCAGCGGAGGAACCCTTCGTAATTGCGCTGCTGGAGCTGACTCTCGATCTGCTTCACGGTTTCCAGACCCACACCCACGATGATGAGGATGCTCGTCCCGCCGAACGGGAAGTTCTGGTTGGCTCCACCGAAGCCTGCCAACGCCATCGTCGGCACAAGAGCGATCAGACCCAGATACAGCGAGCCCGGCCAAGTGATCCTGTTGAGCACGTAGCTCAGGTACTCGGCAGTAGGTCGACCTGCCCGGATACCCGGGACGAAGCCACCATACTTCTTCATGTTGTCGGCGACTTCCTCGGGGTTGAACGAGATCGCCACGTAGAAGAAGGCGAAGAAGACGATCAACAGGAAGTACGTCGCCATGTAGTACGGGTGGTCGCCCTTGACGAAGTGGTCCTGGATCCAGGTCGCCCAGCCCGCGGTGGAGTTGGAGAACTGGACGATCAGGGCCGGGATGTAGAGCAGCGAAGAAGCGAAGATGACGGGGATCACACCCGCCTGGTTCACCTTCAGCGGGATGTAAGTGGACGTACCACCGTACGACCGGCGTCCGATCATGCGCTTCGCGTACTGCACCGGGATCCGGCGCTGGGCCTGCTCGACGAAGACGACGAGGGCCACCATCACGAAGCCGATCAGGATGACGGTGGCGAACTCGATCCAGCCGTCCGCGAGCTTGCCGCTCGTCTTGATGGCCCACAGGGCGCCGGGGAAGCTGGCGGCGATCGAGATGAACATCAGGATCGACATGCCGTTGCCGATGCCGCGGTCGGTGATGAGCTCACCGAGCCACATGACGGCGGCGGTGCCGGCGGTCATCGTGATGACCATGACGACCGTCGTGAACATCGACTGGTTCGGGACGATCTGGTCGGCGACCGGGCAGCCGCTGAAGAGCGCACCGCTGCGTGCGGTGGCGACCAGACCGGTGCCCTGCAGGATGGCGAGCGCGACCGTCAGATAACGCGTGTACTGCGTGATCTTTGCCTGGCCGGACTGCCCCTCCTTCTTGAGCGCCTCGAGTCGGGGAATCACCACGGTCAGCAGCTGAAGAATGATGCTGGCCGTGATGTACGGCATGATGCCGAGCGCGAAGATCGTGATCTGCAGCAGTGCACCACCGCTGAACATGTTCACCAGGCCGAAGAGGCTGTTGTTGCCCTTACTTGCCTGATCAACACAGGTCTGGACGTTCTCGTAGCTCACTCCCGGTACCGGGATGTGTGCCCCGAGCCGGTAGAGCACGATGATGCCGAGCGTGAAGAACAGCTTCTTGCGCAGGTCGGGCGTCTTGAACGCCCGGGCGAACGCGGTGAGCACGGTGCCTCCTGCGACCCCCGCGCAATGCGTAGAGGTGACGGTCTTGAGGTTCGATGAATACGTAATAGCCAAAGGGCCCAAGGCGCTTGCGCCCAGGGCTTACCACAGCAACGGAGGACACCTTACCGGCGTACATGCCCCCCTAGGAACGACCAACCGGGGATGCCCCATATGAGAGGCATCCCCGGTTGGATGTTCAGGCCACCGAATGGTCCGAGTTGTCTCAGACGAGCTCGGTGACGGTGCCGCCGGCGGCGGCAATCTTCTCCTTGGCGGAGCCGGAGACGGCGTCAACCGAAACCTGCAGCGCCACGGAGATCTCGCCCTGTCCGAGGACCTTGACGAGGTGGTTGTTGCGCACAGCGCCCTTGGCGACCAGGTCGGCCACCGTGACCTCTCCACCCTCGGGGTAGAGCGTCGCGAGCTTGTCCAGGTTCACGACCTGGTACTCCGTGCGGAACGGGTTCTTGAAGCCCTTGAGCTTCGGGAGACGCATGTGGAGGGGCATCTGGCCACCCTCGAAGCGCTCCGGAACCTGGTAACGGGCCTTGGTGCCCTTGGTACCACGACCAGCGGTCTTACCCTTGGATGCCTCACCACGACCCACACGGGTCTTGGCGGTCTTGGCACCCGGGGCAGGCCGGAGGTCATGCGCCTTCAGCGGCTTGTTCTCCGCCATGTCAGTCGACCTCCTCAACCGTCACGAGGTGGCGGACGGTGTTAGCCATTCCGCGGAACTCGGGGCGGTCCTCCTTGACAACCACGTCGTGCAGGCGCTTGAGCCCGAGCGAACGCAGGGTGTCGCGGTGGTTCTGCTTGCTGCCGATGTACGACTTCGTCTGCGTGATCTTGAGGCGAGCCATCACACACCCGCCGCACGAGCACGAAGGAGAGCCGCGGGAGCCACGTCCTCGAGGGGCAGACCACGGCGAGCCGCGATCTCCTCGGGACGCTGCAGGCCCTGGAGGGCCGCCACGGTCGCGTGCACGATGTTGATCGGGTTGGAAGACCCGAGCGACTTCGACAGGATGTCGTGAACGCCGGCGCACTCCAGAACGGCGCGCACCGGGCCACCCGCGATCACACCGGTACCGGGGGAAGCAGGCTTCAGCAGAACGACGCCCGCAGCCTTCTCGCCCTGGATCGGGTGAGGGATCGTGCCCTGGATACGCGGAACCTTGAAGAAGCTCTTCTTGGCCTCTTCAACGCCCTTGGCGATGGCCGCGGGAACTTCCTTGGCCTTGCCGTATCCGACACCGACGCTGCCGTCGCCATCGCCCACCACGACGAGCGCGGTGAAGCTGAAGCGGCGACCACCCTTTACGACCTTGGCGACGCGGTTGATCGCGACGACACGCTCGACGTACGCGGTCTTCTCGGCGGCGCTGGGGCCACCGTCACGGCCCTTCCGGTCCCGCCGCTCGCCGCCACCGGCACCGCTTCCGCGGCGCTGGGGTCCAGCCATTGGAATTACCTCTCTCTGTTACGTCCGCTGTGCGTAGGAACCGGGGCTTAGAACTTCAGCCCGGCTTCACGGGCGGCGTCAGCCAGAGCGGCAATCCGCCCGGCGTACTGGTTACCACCGCGGTCAAACACGACGGCCTCGACGCCTGCGGCCTTGGCGCGCTCGGCGACCAGGGCCCCGACCTGCTTGGCAAGGGCGCTCTTGTCACCCTCGCCACCGCGGATGGAAGCGTCAAGCGTCGACGCCGACGCGAGCGTGTGGCCCGCGATGTCGTCGATGACCTGAGCGACCATGTGACGGTTCGAACGCGTCACAACCAGGCGCGGACGCTCGGGCGAACCCGAGATGTGCTTCCGGACGCGGATGTGGCGGCGCTTGAGGGCGGCACGCTTGTAGGCGTCACCCTTGGCAATCTTTACACCGTATGCCATGGCTTACTTACCCGCCTTTCCGACCTTGCGGCGGATAACCTCGCCGGCGTACTTGACGCCCTTGGCCTTGTACGGGTCAGGCTTCCGCAGCTTGCGGATCTTCGCCGAGACCTCGCCGACCTTCTGCTTGTCGATGCCCTCGACACTGAACTTCGTGGGCGACTCGACCTTGAAGGTGATGCCTTCGGGGGCCTCGATGAGGATCGGGTGGCTGTAGCCCAGGGCGAACTCCAGATTGGAGCCCTTCGCCTGGACGCGGTAACCGACTCCGCTGATCTCGAGCGCCTTGATGTATCCCTGGGTCACGCCGGTGATCATGTTCGCCACCAGCGTGCGGGACAGGCCGTGAAGGGCCTTGTTCTGACGCTCGTCGTTCGGGCGGACGACGTTCAGAACGCCGTCCTCACCCTTCGTGACCTCGATCGGCGCTGCAACGGTGTGCGAGAGGGAACCCTTGGGGCCCTTCACCGCGACCGTGCGGCCATCGATGGTGACGTCCACACCGGCGGGAACCTGGATGGGGAGCTTGCCGATTCGCGACATGAGCTATTCCTCCGTTCCCGACTACCAGACGTAGGCGAGGACTTCCCCACCTACGCCCTTCTTGCTGGCCTGCTGGCCGGTCAGGAGACCGTGGGACGTGGAGATGATCGCCACGCCCAGGCCGCCGAGAACCTTCGGCAGATTGGTGGACTTTGCGTATACACGCAGACCCGGCTTCGAAATACGCTTGATGCCGGCAATCGAACGCTCGCGGTTCGGACCGAACTTCAGGTCGAGCACGAGGGTCTTGCCGACCTCGGCGTCCTCGACCTTCCAGCCGGTGATGAAGCCCTCCTGCTGGAGGATCTCCGCGATGTGCGACTTGATCTTGCTGTGCGGCATCTTGACGTCGTCGTGATACGCCGAGTTCGCGTTACGCAGACGCGTGAGCATGTCTGCGATGGGATCAGTCATGGTCATGAGTTGGCCTTCGGCCTCTCTCGCCGGGGTTTCCTGTATGCGCCATCCCTCTCCCCACTCAGTGGCGGGACGGGTGCGGTGCGGGGACCTACGGCGTAGTAAGTCGGTCTTGGGCGGCAGGCGCCCAACCACACAAGCCTACGGCATGTGAGGCCGGGATCCTGCCGACCAGATACTTACCGAGAGCTTCCGGGTAATCCCAACGCCCAAAGGGCGAAGGAGAGTTACCAGGAGCTCTTGGTCACGCCCGGCAGCTCGCCACGGTGAGCCATCTCACGAAGGCACACGCGGCACAGGCCGAACTTGCGGTAGACGGAGTGGGGCCGGCCGCAGCGCTGGCAGCGGGTGTACCCGCGAACGCCGAACTTCGGCTTACGGGCGGCCTTAGCGATCAGGGACTTCTTCGCCACGGTCAGTTCTCCTTGAACGGGAAGCCGAGGTGACGAAGGAGGGCACGACCCTCGTCGTCATTGGTCGCCGTGGTGACCACGGTGATGTCCATGCCCCGGACCCGGTCGATCTTGTCCTGGTCGATCTCGTGGAACATGACCTGCTCCGTGAGACCGAAGGTGTAGTTGCCACGGCCGTCGAACTGCTTCGGCGACAGGCCACGGAAGTCACGGATACGCGGAAGCGCGAGCGACAGCGTACGGTCCAGGAACTCCCACATGCGGTCACCACGGAGGGTGACGTGGCAGCCGATCGGCTGCCCCTCGCGCAGCTTGAACTGCGCGATCGACTTGCGGGCCTTGGTGACGGCCGGCTTCTGACCGGTGATCGTGGTGAGGTCGCGCACGGCGCCATCGATCAGCTTGGAGTCGCGGGCGGCGTCGCCCACACCCATGTTGACCACGATCTTGACCAGACCGGGAACCTGCATGACGTTCTCGTAGGAGAACTCCTCACGCAGCTTGCCGGCGATTTCCTCGCGGTAGCGCGTCTTGAGACGCGGCGCAGTGGTGGTAGTCATCAGATGTCCTCACCGGTGCGCTTGGCAACGCGGATCTTGTTGCCCTCGTCGTCAAAGCGGTAGCCGACGCGAGTAACGACCTTGTTGCCGTCCTTCTCAACAACCAGCTGCACGTTGCTGACGTGGACGGGGGCCTCGGTCGTCACAATGCCACCGGTCTGCGAACCGCGAGCGGTCTGACCGGCCTTGGTGTGCTTCTTGACCCGGTTGACACCCTCGACGAGGACGCGGTCCTGAGCAGGGTAGGCAACGATGACCTTGCCCTGCTTGCCCTTGTCCTTACCGGTGATGACCTGAACCAGGTCGCCCTTCTTGATCTTCATGCTTACAGCACCTCCGGCGCGAGCGAGATGATCTTCATGAACTTCTTCTCGCGCAGCTCACGGCCCACCGGGCCGAAGATACGGGTGCCGCGGGGGTCGCCGTCGTTCTTCAGAATGACGGCGGCGTTCTCGTCGAAGCGGATGTACGAGCCATCCTGACGACGACGCTCCTTGACGGTGCGAACGATGACGGCCTTGACGACGTCACCCTTCTTCACGTTGCCACCGGGGATCGCGTCCTTGACGGTGGCGACGATGACGTCACCGATGCCCGCGTAGCGGCGACCCGAGCCACCGAGAACACGGATGGTGAGAATTTCCTTCGCACCCGTGTTGTCGGCGACGCGCAGTCGCGACTCCTGCTGGATCACGTCTATCTCCTGATCGTCTGCCGGTTCCCGGCGGGGGCTGCTCCGTTACCGGAGCGAACCCCCGCCGAGCCTGGCGGAACCTGCCTGAGGGGAATGCCCCTCAGGAATTACTTGGCCTTCTCGAGGATCTCGACGACGCGCCAACGCTTCGTGGCGGACAGCGGCCGGGTCTCCATGAGGATGACACGGTCGCCGACGCCGGCGGCGTTCTGCTCGTCGTGAGCCTTGAGCTTGCTCGTACGGCGGATGACCTTGCCGTACAGCGCGTGCTTCACGCGGTCCTCGACAGCGACGACGACGGTCTTGTCCATCTTGTCGCTGACGACCAGACCCTCACGGGTCTTACGGAAACCGCGGTCAGTGTTCGTCTCAGTCACAGTCTTCTCGCTCATCAGACGCTCTCCACCGTCTCGATGCCGAGCTCGCGCTCGCGCATCAGGGTGTAGATCCGGGCGATGTCCTTACGGACGGACTTGAGCCGGCCGTGGTTCTCGAGCTGTCCGGTCGCCGCCTGGAAGCGGAGGTTGAACAGCTCTTCCTTGGCCTCGCGGAGCTTGTTGAGGAGCTCCTCGTTGCCCAGCTCGCGCAGCTCGGACGTCTTGGTACCGGCCGACATCACGACTCACCTGCCTCGCGCCGAACAATCCGGCACTTCATCGGAAGCTTGTGAGCAGCGCGGGTGAGCGCCTCACGAGCAATCTTCTCGTTCGGGTAGGACAGCTCGAACATCACCCGACCGGGCTTGACGTTCGCGATCCACCACTCGGGAGAACCCTTACCGGAACCCATGCGGGTCTCGGCAGGCTTCTTCGTCAGGGGGCGGTCCGGGTAGATGTTGATCCAGACCTTGCCGCCACGCTTGATGTGACGGGTCATCGCGATACGAGCGGACTCGATCTGACGGTTCGTCACGTACGCCGGCGTCAGCGCCTGGATGCCGTACTCGCCGAACGCAACCTGCGTGCCACCCTTGGACATACCGCTGCGCTTCGGGTGGTGCTGCTTGCGGTGCTTGACCCTACGGGGGATCAGCATTTCGGTCAGGCCTCCGTTCCGGTGCTCTCAGCCGCCGGAGCAGCGGCGGTCGCCTCGGCCTTGGGGGCCTCGGCGGCCGGAGCCGACTGCTGCGGCTTGCGGCCACGACCGCCACGCTCGCCACCACGGCCACCGCGGCCGGCCGGACGGTCAGCGCCGCCACGGGCCGGGCGGTTGCCCGCACGGGCAGCAGCGTTCTCGGCGCGGACCTCGGCGATGTTCTTGACGTCGCCCTTGTAGATCCAGACCTTCACGCCGATGCGGCCGAAGGTCGTCTTGGCCTCGAAGAAGCCGTAGTCGACGTTCGCACGGAGGGTGTGCAGGGGCACGCGGCCCTCGCGGTAGAACTCCGAGCGGGACATCTCGGCGCCGCCGAGGCGACCGCCGCACTGGATCTTGATGCCCTTGGCGCCGGCCTTCATCGTGCTCTGCATGCTCTTGCGCATGGCACGACGGAAGGAGACGCGGGAGGAGAGCTGCTCGGCGACGGCCTGGGCCACCAGCTGAGCGTCGACCTCGGGGTTCTTGACCTCGAGGATGTTCAGCTGGACCTGCTTGCCGGTCAGCTTCTCCAGCTCGCCACGGATGCGGTCGGCCTCGGCGCCGCGGCGGCCGATGACGATGCCCGGGCGGGCGGTGTGGATGTCAACGCGGACGCGGTCGCGGGTGCGCTCGATCTCAACCTTCGAGATGCCGGCTCGCTCCATGCCCTTCGTCATCATGCGACGAATGGCGACGTCTTCCTTGACGTAGTCCTTGTACAGCTTGTCGGCGTACCAACGGGACTTGAAGTCCGTGGTAATGCCGAGCCGGAACCCGTGCGGGTTTACCTTCTGGCCCATTACCGGGTTCCTTCCTTGCTGCTGACGACCACGGTGATGTGGCTGGTCCGCTTACGGATCCGGTAGGCACGGCCCTGAGCACGCGGACGGAACCGCTTCAGGGTCGGGCCCTCGTCCACGTACGCCTCGCTGATGACCAGCGAAGAGGCGTCAGGGTGGTCGTAGTTGTGTGCAGCGTTGGCAATGGCGCTGTCAAGCACCTTGCCAACCGGCACGCTCGCGGCCTGCGGGGCGAAACGCAGGACCGCCTGAGCCTCCGTGGCATCCATGCCACGGATGAGGTCCACCACTCGGCGGGCCTTCATGGGCGTGACGCGGATGTACCGCGCCTGGGCCCTGGCTTCCATGGTTGTCCCTTCGGTGTGAGTCATAGTCGTTTCCACCCCGCGCTAGCGGCGCTTCGACTTCCGGTCGTCCTTGACGTGGCCGCGGAAGGTGCGAGTCGGCGAGAACTCGCCGAGCTTGTGGCCGACCATCGACTCGGTGACGAACACCGGGACGTGGATCTTGCCGTTGTGCACCGCGATGGTGTGACCCAGCATGGCCGGGATGATCATCGAGCGACGGGACCAGGTCTTGATGACGTTCTTGGTGCCAGCTTCGTTCTGGACGTCCACCTTCTTGACGAGGTGGCCGTCGACGAAGGGCCCCTTCTTGAGACTGCGCGGCATCTAAACCCGCTCCTAGCGCTTCTTGTTCGTCTTGCGGCGGCGGACGATGTACTTGCTCGATGCCTTCTTCGGCGAGCGAGTACGACCCTCCTTCTGACCCCACGGCGAGACCGGGTGACGTCCACCGGAGGTCTTGCCTTCACCACCACCGTGCGGGTGGTCGACCGGGTTCATCGCAACACCGCGGACGGACGGGCGAACGCCCTTCCAGCGCATGCGACCGGCCTTGCCCCAGTTGATGTTCGACTGCTCGGCGTTGCCGACCTCGCCAATCGTGGCGCGGCAGCGGGCGTCGACCAGGCGGATCTCACCCGACGGCATACGAAGGTGGGCCATGGTGCCCTCCTTCGCCAGCAGCTGCACGGAGGCACCCGCGGAACGGGCGAACTTCGCGCCGCCGCCGGGCCGCAGCTCGATGGCGTGGATGGTCGTACCGACCGGGATGTTGCGCAGCGCCAGGTTGTTGCCGGGCTTGATGTCGGCGGCCGGGCCGTTCTCGACACGGTCGCCCTGACCCAGGCCACGCGGCGCGATGATGTAGCGCTTCTCGCCGTCCGCGTAGTGCAGGAGCGCGATGCGCGCGGTGCGGTTCGGGTCGTACTCGATGTGCGCGACCTTGGCCGGCACGCCGTCCTTGTCGTGACGACGGAAGTCGATCACGCGGTAGGCGCGCTTGTGGCCACCACCCTGGTGGCGAACGGTCACACGACCGGTGTTGTTACGGCCGCCCTTGCTGTGCAGGGGGCGGACCAGCGACTTCTCCGGCGTGGACCGCGTGATCTCGACAAAGTCGGCGACGCTGGAGCCACGACGGCCCGGGGTCGTCGGCTTGTACTTGCGGATACCCATTTCTCAGTCCTCGTCCGATTCCGGACGACTCGACCTCCGTTAGGAGGTCGGGCCGCCGAAGATGTCGATACGGTCGCCCTCAGCGAGGGTCACGATGGCGCGCTTGGTGTCAGCGCGCTTGCCGAAACCGGTCTTGGTGCGCTTGCGCTTACCCTGACGGTTGATCGTGTTGACCCCGGTGACCTTGACCGAGAAGACCGCTTCCACGGCCTGCTTGATCTGGGTCTTGTTGGAGCCGGGCGCGACGATGAACGTGTACTTGTTCTCGTCGAGCAGCGCGTAGCTCTTCTCCGAAACAACCGGCTTGACGAGAACGTCACGCGGGTCGGAGTAGGTCTTGCTGGTAACGGTCGCCTCACTCATCAGGCGTCGCTCCCTTCGGTCTCAGCGGTCTGGGGGCCAGACACGAAGGACTCGAAAGCGGCCTGGGTGAAGACCACGTCGTCAGAGACGATCACGTCGTACGTGTTCAGCTGGCCCGGGTCCAGGATGTGCACCTGGGGCAGGTTGCGCGCGGAGAGCCACGCGGCCTCGTCGCTGCGCTCGACGACCAGGAGCACGTTGTTGCGCTCCGAGATCTTGCCGAGCAGCGTCTTGACGGCCTTGGTGGAGATACCGCTCTCGATCACGCCGGTGACGACGTGGATGCGGGAGTGACGCGCGCGGTCCGAGAGGGCACCGCGCAGGGCGGCGGCCTTCATCTTCTTCGGGGTGCGCTGCGAGTAGTCGCGCGGCTTGGGGCCGTGCACGACGCCACCGCCGACGAACTGCGGCGCACGGGTCGAACCCTGACGGGCGCGGCCGGTGCCCTTCTGGCGGTACGGCTTGCGGCCACCACCACGGACTTCACCGCGGCGCTTGGTCGAGTGCGTGCCCTGACGGGCAGCTGCCAGCTGTGCGACAACGACCTGGTGGATCAGCGGAACGCTGGTCTTCGCGTCGAAGATCTCCGAGGGGAGCTCGACGGTACCGGCCTTGTCGCCTGCCGGCGAAAGGATGTCAATGGTGCTCATTACCTCAAGCCCCCTTGGCCGCGGTACGGACCAGGACGAGGCCGCCGTTCGGACCGGGGACTGCGCCCTTGATGAGGAGCAGACCCTTCTCCGCGTCAACCGCGTGGATGGTCAGGTTCTGGGTGGTGACGCGCTCGTTACCCATACGACCGGCCATGCGCATGCCCTTGAAGACACGCCCAGGGGTGGCGCAGCCACCGATCGAACCGGGGGAACGGTGCTTGCGCTGGACGCCGTGACCGGCGCCGAGGCCCTTGAAGTTGTGACGCTTCATGACACCGGCGAAGCCCTTGCCCTTGCTCTTGCCCGTGACGTCAACCTTGACGCCGGACTCGAACACCTGGGCGGTGATCTCCTGGCCCAGCGTGTACTCGCTGGCGTCAGGGGTGCGGAGCTCCACCAGGTGGCGGCGCGGAGTCACGTCGGCCTTGGCGAAGTGACCCTTGAGGGGCTTGTTCACCTTGCGCGGGTCAATCTCGCCGAAGGCGATCTGGACCGACTCGTAGCCGTCGCTGTCGTTCGTACGAACCTGCGTCACGACGCACGGACCGGCCTTGACGACGGTCACCGGGACAACCCGGTTGTTCTCGTCCCAGACCTGGGTCATACCGAGCTTCTCGCCCAGGACGCCCTTGATGTTCTTGCTCATCTCGGCCCGTCCCCTCAGAGCTTGATCTCGATGTCGACGCCAGCCGGAAGGTCGAGGCGCATCAGCGAGTCAACCGTCTTCGGCGTGGGGTCGAGAATGTCGATGAGGCGCTTGTGCGTGCGCATCTCGAAGTGCTCGCGAGAGTCCTTGTACTTGTGCGGCGACTTGATGACGCAGTACACGTTCTTCTCAGTGGGCAGCGGCACCGGGCCCGCGACCGACGCACCAGTGCGGGTCACCGTCTCGACGATCTTCTTCGCCGAGGAGTCGATGACCTCGTGGTCGTAGGCCTTGAGCCGGATGCGGATCTTCTGTCCCGCCATGGCTACTAGTAGTCCTGTCTCTCGTAACGCTCTGGAACCCGGGGTTCTAGTAACTCCGCCTCCGACCCACGCGGTCGGGCGTGTCGCATCCCCTCTACGAAAATCTCCCGAAGAAGATCCCAACCAAGGGGGTGCGGGCCTGAGACCGCGCTGCCGGGGGAGGAACCCCACCGGGCGCCTGGCCGGTGCCACACATACGCTTCCCGAAAGATTCCCGTACGTCCGGCCCTACAGGGCCGACGAGTACTGTGGGACTCGCTTCCGGTCCTCCCGGCGGGAGGCGCGCAGCATTGACACTCAACCGAGCAACCTGGTCAGTGTGCCATACGGGGCACGAGCCTGGCCAATCGGGCGGAGGATCTTACCCCCCGCGCCGCCGTGGTCAAACGCGGGCGCGAACCGTGACGGCCGGCCCGTTCTCCCTGCCGCCGAATTCGGTCGAGCGCCGCGGGCCCCCACCCCTAGTGTGACGGGCCGGGACGGCGACTCACCGGGGGCACAGAACATGCGTACGCACTATCCACGGACCCCACATCTGCCCTGGTCACCCGGGGCCACCTCGGACGACGTGCGCCTGGCCGACCTCGCCGGGCTGACCGGCTCCGAGGCCGTGGTCACCGAGAAGCTGGACGGCGAGAACACCACGCTGTACACGGACGGGCTGCACGCCCGCTCCCTCGACTCGGCGCACCACCCCTCCCGCGGCTGGGTCAAGGCGCTCCAGGGCCGCGTCGGCCCGCGCATCCCGGCGGGGTGGCGGATCTGCGGCGAGAACATGTTCGCCCGCCACTCCATCCCGTACGAGGACCTGGCGAGCCACTTCTACGGCTTCTCCGTCTGGGACGGGGACCGCTGCCTGGACTGGGACCTGACCGTGGACTTCCTGCGGGACCTGGGCATCCCGACTCCGCCGGTGCTCTGGCGCGGTGTGTTCGACGCCCGGGCCGAGAAGGCGCTGCGCGCGCTGAAGCCGGACACGCTGCGCCAGGAGGGTTACGTCGTCCGCCCCGCCGAGAGCTTCCCGGCCGCGGCGTTCAGGCGGCGCGTGGCGAAGTGGGTGCGGCCGGGCCATGTGACGACGGACACGCACTGGATGCACGCGAAGGTGGTGGAGAACGGGCTGGGCCCGGCCGCCGCCCTGTGGGCCGTGCGCTCGGGCGCCCCGGTGGACCCGGCCGCGCTCGGCGACGCGGTGGGCACCGGGACGGGTGAGGTTACGGGCTCCCCGGTGGGCCCGGCCGCGCTCGGCGACGCGGTGGGCACCGGGACGGGTGAGGTTACGGGCTCCCCGGTGGGCCCGGCCGCGCTCCGCGTCGCGGTCGGCACCGGGACGGGTGAGGTTCCGGGCTCCCCGATGGGCCCGGCCGCGCTCGGCGTCGCCACGGGCACCGGCCCCGGCGACGCCCCGGCCGCCCTCGCGGCGGCCGACGCCCTGGACGCCTTGGGCCGCACCGGCGACGACCGGCTGGCCGGCGTGCTCGCCGCCCTGCTGCACCGCACCCGCCGGGCCGCACTTGCCCCGGCGCTCGCCGGACCGCTCGGAATGCCGCTCGCCCGCCGGATCGCTGACCTGGTCGGCCTGTACCCCGCGCTGCACCGCCCCTACCCGGACGACGAGCGCCACGGCGGCCTGGCACGCATGTCCCTCGCCGCCGGCCTGCCGGTCCTGCACGCGCTGGCCGCGGTGCTGGCGGACGGGCCCGAGACCCGCGAGCAGGTGGAGTGGTCGGCGCTGCACGCGGCGGACGTGGCGGAACCGTCCGGGCTGTCCGAGGCCTTCGCCGGCCTGGAGCCGGACGCCGCCGCGCGCTGCCTGGCGCAGGCCCGCGAGGCGTACGCACTGGGCCGCCTCACCACCGCCGAGGAGGCGGTCGCCGCGACCTGGCGGTGGCGGTCCGGGGACTTCCCGCGCCTGATCCACCTCATCGGTCCCTCCGGCAGCGGCAAGAGCACGTTCGGCCGCGGTCTGCCGAACATCGCCACGTACATCTCCCTCGACGACCTGCGCGAGTCCCGCGGATCCCGCGCCGACCAGAGCGCCAACGCGGAGGTCCTGCGCGAGGGCCTGGACCGCCTCGACGCCGCCCTCGTCCCCGGCGCGACCGTGGTCTGGGACGCCACCTCGCTCAATCCGCACCAGCGCTCCCTGGTCCACGCGGTCGCCCACCGCAGGGACGCCCTGCTCACCCACGCCGTGGCCTGGGTCGACGCGGACGAACTCACCGCGCGCAACGCCCGGCGCAGCCACCCGGTCCCCCCGGATGTCCTGGCCTCCCAGCTGCGCCGCTTCGTACCCCCGTATCCCGGCCAGGCCCACCGCACCTGGTACATCGGCACGAGCGGAACCGTGGAGGACCGGACCTGATGCGTACGAGCGAGGAGATCTACCACCGGGTCCGCTGGGACACCCGCTTCGACCCGGCGCGCTTCGTCCTGGGCGTCGCCCAGCGCGGCCGGGACCCCAAGCGGGTGCCGCTGGAGCGGTTCACGCCCGGCGGGGACATCCCCTGGCACCGGGTGCTGTTCTTCGAGGCGGACGGCGAGGTGGTGTGGGACCGGTCCTCGGGCACGGACCGGATCGACGCGACGGATGCGGGACGAGTACGGAGCCCGCGCCGCCTCCCGTCCCCTTACTTCACCTCCCGCGTCCCGCACGCCTTCTCCCCTTCTACGGGCACCTGGGAGCCGTCGCCCGCCCGGCCCCCGGGCGGCCCGTCCGGTTCGCTGACGGTGCTCACCTGGAACACCCTCTGGGACCGCTACGACAGCGACCGCATCGACACCGCCCGGCGCCGGCCGCTCCTGCTCGACGCCCTGCGCGCGGCGGACGCGGACGTCATCGCGCTCCAGGAGGTGGAGCCCGCACTGCTGGAGCTGCTGCTGGCCTGCGACTGGATACGGGACGGGTACGTCCTCACCACCGACCCGGCGGGCCATGACGTGCCGGACTGCGGCCTCCTGCTGCTCAGCCGGCTGCCGGTGAGCGAGGCGGCTCTGCACACGCTCGGCCCGCACAAGGCGGTGGCCGCGGCCGTCGTCGAGTCGGCCGAGGGCCCCGTCACGGTGGCCGTGACCCACCTCAGCAGCGACCACTCCCCCGAGGGCGCCACCCGCCGCGATGTCGAACTGGCCGACCTGGCAACGGGATTGGCGGGCATCGAGGGCGAGCTCCTCCTCGTCGGCGACTTCAACGACGGCGGCGACCACCCGCAGACCCGCCTGGCGATGACGGACGCGTGGACCGAGGTGCACGGCCCCGCCGACACCACTCCCACCTTCGACCCGTCGGTGAACCCCCTCGCCGCCGTCTCCTCCCTCTCCGGCCGCGTCTCCCGGCTGGACAGGGTGCTGCTGCGTACGGAACGGCTGCGCGCCCGGTCGGCGGTCCTCACCGGCGAGGTTCCCGGACCGGAGGGGCTGTACGTCTCCGATCACTACGGGGTACGGGTGGAGCTGGGCCCACCCCTTCCGGCCGCCGAGGGAGTGTCCGAACGGGTCGCCGCCGCGCTCCCCGGGGCGCGGGTCCACGTCGTCGGCTCCCGGCGCATGGGCTGCGCGGCCCCCGGTGCGGACCTCGACCTGGTGGCGGCGCTGCCCGGCGCCTCCGATCCGGCAGGCGTACGACGATCGCTGGCCGCCGCGTTCCCGGAGGCCCGCGACCTTCGCGAGGTGTCCGGCGCCCGGGTGCCCGGCCTGCGCTGGCAGCTCGACGGTCTCCGGGTCGACCTGGTCACCGTGGCGACCGGGGCCCTCTCCCCCGCCGAGGCGGTGGCCCGCCGCTCCGAGCTGGGCGATGCGGCGGCGGTCGCGCTGAGCGCGGTGACCGACGCCGACGCGGTGCTCGCGTCGGTGGATCCGTACCGGGACGCGTTCGCCGCTCTCGCCCGGGACGTCAAGGCGTGGGCGGGCGCGAGGGGCCTCGACTCCGCGCCCTGCGGCGGTCTGCCGGGCCTCGCCTGGGCCGTACTCGCCGCCCGCACCGCTCACGAGGCGGGCGACCTGCCGCCGCTCGCGCTGCTCCGGCACTTCTTCGCGACCTGGGCGGCGTGGGACTGGGACGAGGCGGTGGGCGGGGCGGCCGCCACCGGTGACCCGGTCACGGTGCTGACGCCGACGACTCCGGTACGGTCCTGCACCAGGCAGGTCTCCGCCGCCGGCCGCGATCTCCTGACCGCCGAGCTGTACCGCGCCTGGGAGACCCTGGAGGCGGCGGAGGACGGCACCGACCCGCGTTCGCTGCTGTGCGCACCGCCGCGCCTCCTCGACCTGCACGCGTCGTGGGCCCTCGCCTCGATACCCCCGGGCGGTCCCGACGAGGGGCGGCTACGCGGGCGGCTCCTGGCCCTGGCCGCCGCCCTCGCCGAGGCGGGCGCCGCCGACTGCCGCATCTGGCCGCGCCCGCTCACGGCCGGCGGCCGCACGGGGTACGCGATCGGGCTCGGCGCGACACCGCCGGACGGGGCACGGCTGGCGGAGATCGGGGCGGAGGTGCTGCGGGGGATCCGGGACGCGTCGTTGGCGGCGGTACGTATATAAGGAGTCAGCGCCCGGCGGCGTACGGGACGAAGCGTGTCCACGCGTCGTCGCCGAAGGTGAGCTGCGGGCCGGGGAGGTTCTTGGAGTCGCGGACGTGCGTGGCGCCGGGGGCTGTCGCGATCTCGACGCAAGAGTCCCCTTCGCTGCCGCTGCTGTAGCTGCTCTTAAACCACTGCATCCCTGAAGCGTCTCCGGCAGAGGTCTCGCGCATCATGTCTCTCCCAGCAGTTGCTCGATGAAGGCCAGCGACTCCCGTGGCGCGAGAGCCTGGGCCCGGATCATCCCATAGCGCAGTTCGAGGATCCTGAGCTGTTTCAGATCGGACACCGGCCGGCCTGCGAACGCTCCGTCCGACCGCCCCACCGCAGTGCCGTCCTCGAACTTCAATACCTCGATACCTCCGTCCATTCCTGCGTGGTCCTCGCGGCTGGTCGGCATCACCTGAATCTCGACACTGCGCAACTGCCCCACCTCCAGAAGTCGTTCGAGCTGTCGACGCAATACCGATGCACCCCCGATGGGGCGGCGCAGGGTTACTTCCTCCTGCACGAAGCTGAGCGCGGGAGCGGGTGACCTCTCGAAGACGCACCGCCTAGCCATGCGCGCGGCCAACACCCTTTCCACTTCTTCTTCCGAGTACGCGGGCCTCCGCATCTCGAACAGCGACCGCGCATACTCCGACGTCTGCAACAGGCCGTGGATGTTGTGGTTGCTGTACAACCCCATCTCGACCGCCCGCTCTTCCATCTTCGCGAGCTCCCGCACCTTCTTCGGGTACCGAACCGCCGCCACGTCCCGCTTCATCGCGGCGATCTTGCCGCACGCGCCCAGCACCTCGTCCGACCGGTCAAGGAACTCCGGCCGGGGAATCCTCCGCCCGCCCTCCACCTTGCGGACCAGGTCCTCCCCGTACCCGATCGCGGCCCCGAACTCGCAAGCCCGCATCCCGGCGGCCTCCCGCCACGCCTTGATCTGGCGCCCCACGGCGGCGACCACCGCAACGCCCGACTCGTCATCCGGATCGACGTCCCAACCGGGCTCGTCCGCCCCGCCGCCGACCTGCTCCGTACCGACCCCGTCCACACTCATTCATGCCCCACTTCCGACGCGCGTGCCGTTCCTGCTCAACCGCCTCTGTTCCCCGCACGTCACTCCGGACAGCCGGGACAGCACTGGACAAGCCCGGGACAATCACCGTACGCAAGGGCTTGGTCACTGGGCACGGTACGCAGTCCCGGCCACGCTGAGTGATGTGAACCAACAAACCGCCACCCCCCAACTGCACACCGCCGAACGCACATTCACCGTTCTGCTCTCCCCCACCCGCCGAGGCGCCCGGCTGGCCCGCCTCCTCGCCGTGGCCCATCTCGATCTCTGGGGCCTGCCCTCCGAGGCGGCCGCGCACATCGTCGCGGAGCTCGCCACCAACGCCACGGTCCACGGCCGGGTACCGGGCCGGGACTTCCAACTGCGCCTCAGCGTCGACGCGGACGACCGGCTGCGGATCGAGGTCACCGACGCCCGTGACGACCGTCTGCCCGCCCCCGCGATCCCGGACCCACTCGCGGAGAGCGGAAGGGGCCTGCTCATCGTCGAGGCACTCGCCAGCCGCTGGGGCATCGTGCCGGGCCCGGTCCCGCGCAAGACGGTGTGGGCGGAACTCGACCTCGTACCGTGACCGAGTCCACCGGGTCGTGGGCACCCACGACGTACGCGGCCACGACCCGGTGACCCACGACGCGGCCACCCACGACATCTAAAGGCTTTTAAAGAACTCAGGGAAATAACCCAACCAAAACCCGACCCCACCCCCGTCCTGACCTGCATCACTCGC
>NZ_JAELVH010000056.1:28384-28677 GCF_019399235.1 Streptomyces poriferorum
CGCCGCGACAACCACAGAACTGAGACGGCCCCCGCCGAGACTGACAATCTCAACCGGGGGCCTGACCACGAGGAAGAGAACGCTTCCCGATGGATACCCCGCAGGTTATCGCGCCCCCGTGCGCCCAGCCCGGCTCCCCCGGCACCCTTCCCGACGTCACGCCGACTTCCGGCGTCATCCACGTCAACGTCCGCCACGTCTCCGGCTTCGTGATCATCGGCAACCATCTCGCCCAGCACCACGAGCTCTCGCTCATCGCGATCGGCCTCGCCGTCCACATCCAGTCACTGCCC
>NZ_JAELVH010000570.1 GCF_019399235.1 Streptomyces poriferorum
TCCTCGGGCTCCGCCGCGTCCTCGGGCTCCGCCGCGTCCTCGAATTCCGCCCCGTCCTCGGCCGCCGCGACCACGTCCGCGCCCCGGCGCACCGCCGCCATGGCCACCGTGCGCAGGGCCGTCAGCAGCGGGGCCACCGCCGGTTCGTGGCGCAGGGGCAGGTCGTCGCCGTCGACCTCCAGCGGAACGCCCGCCGAGGTCAGGGCCCGGCGCACGGCGGGAATGGTGCGCCCGCCCGCCCTGACCAGGACCGCCATCTCGTGCCACGGCACCCCGTCCTCCAGATGCGCCCGGCGCAGCAGGTCCGCGATGTTGTCGAGCTCGGTGGACGCGGTCGGGTAGGTGTACGTCTCGACGCCGCCGCCCTCACGGACCGCGCCGAGCTCCCGGTGGGCGCGCACCTTCGCCGACGGCAGCCGGGTGAGCGGCATCCGGCGAGTGAGCAGACGGGTCGCGGCGAGGAGCCGTTCGCCGGAACGGCGCGAGGTGGTGAGGACGCCGACCGGGGCCGGGTCACCGTCCGCGCGCCGGAACACGTCCGGGAAGTCGAGGATGCCGTTCACGTCGGCGCCGCGGAAGGCGTAGATCGACTGGTCCGGGTCGCCGAACGCGATCAGGTTCCGGCCCCCGCCGCCGCCCGGGGCGCTCCCCCGGTTCCCGGCCAGCGCGTGCAGCAGCCGCACCTGCGCCGGGTCCGTGTCCTGGTACTCGTCGACGAACACGGTGTCGTAACTGCCGGCCAGCAGCCCCGACACCTCGGGGCGCTCCGCGAGCAGCACGGCACGGTGGACGAGCTCCGCGTAGTCCAGCACCCCCTGGGCGTCCAGCACGTCCAGGTACTCGGCGAGGAACGCCGCGGCCGCACCCCAGTCGGGCCGGCCGGTGCGCCGGGCGAAGTCGGCGAGGGCGTCCGGGCCGAGGCCCAGCTCACGGCTGCGGGCGAGCACGGCGCGCACCTCGTCGGCGAAGCCGCGCGTGGTCAGACAGGCCCGCAGCTCATCGGGCCAGCGGATGTGATCGTGGCCCTCCTTCTCCAGGTCGAGCTGGCCCACCAGCAGATCGCGGACGGTGACGTCCTGCTCCGGTCCGGAGAGCAGCCGCAGCGGGTCCGCGAACAGGTCGGCGTCCTGATGGGCGCGCACCAGGGCGTAACAGAAGGAGTGGAAGGTGGTGGCCTGCGGTCCGCGGACGGCGCCGAGCCGGGCGGCCATCCGGTCGCGCAGTTCGACGGCGGCCTTGCGGCTGAAGGTGAGGATCAGCATCCGGGCCGGGTCCGCGCCCCGGGCGACACGGGCGGCGACGGCTTCGACGAGCGTGGTGGTCTTGCCGGTCCCGGGGCCTGCGAGGACGAGCAGCGGGCCGCCGGCGTGGTCAACCACCGCCCGCTGCGCCGCGTCAAGGAGAGGGGGATCCACGGAGCCCGGCAGGGTACGCACCAGCCGGTACGCGCCCGTGGCCCTCCCCCTACGCCCTTGCGGGCGTGGGGGGACCCCCTGCCGTGCCTGCCGGTGCGGACTGTTCCGGGTGGTGGAGGAGGAGCTCACGTTGGGATCGCCGGTCCTGGTGGGTGTGCTGGGGGTGCTGGAGTCGAGGGCGCGGCGCGGGCCGCGAACTGACGACGCTACTCCGGCGGGACCGCCGATTGGGGCGGGACGGCTGCGTGGATCGTCACGTTCCGCCGGGCGGGAGTGCCCGGCACCGACACGTTCCGCCGGACAGGAGGACCGGACATCATCACCTTCCGCCGGGCGGACGGACCCCGAATCGACACCCTCCGCCGTACAAAAAGACCCAGCATCGACACCCTCCGCCAGACAAAAAGACCCGGCATCGACACCCTCCGCCGGGCGGAATGACCCGGC
>NZ_JAELVH010000571.1 GCF_019399235.1 Streptomyces poriferorum
CCGAAAGGCAGACACCCCGGTGAAGATCCCCGCCCGCACCGCCCTCGCGCTGGCCGCCGCCCCGCTGCTGTGCACCGCCCTCGCTCCCACGCCCGCTGCCGCCGCGCCGCCGGCAGCGGGCCCGTGGAAGGAGCGCGCGGTCCACACGTACGACGCACTCCAGACACATCTGTACCAGGGGGCGGAGAACCACGGCCTGTACCAGGAGAAGACCCCGCGCCAGAGCGCCGACAACGCTCACTCCTACCTCTGGCCCATGCGCGAGGCGGCGGCCGCGACGGTCGACATGGCCGGCCTCCCCGGCAACGGCGAGCGCTACACGGCGGACGCGGCCGAGCGCTTCGCCACCCTGGAGCTCTACTTCGAACCCAGGAACGGCCGCCCCGGCTACGACTCGTACCTCCCCGCACCGCTCGGCCAGGGCGGCGACGTCTTCTACGACGACAACTCCGTGGTGGGCCTGTCGCTGCTGGACCAGTACCGCTCCACCGGGAACACCACCTATCTCCACCGGGCGGAACTGACCTTCGACATCGTCAGCCGCGGCTGGGACGACGACCCGGCCAAGGAGTGCCCCGGCGGGATGGACTGGGTGGACTCCCCGGCCAACACGATGCGCGCCGCCAACGTGACGGGGCTCGCCGCGGAACTCGCCGCCCGGCTCCACCAGGAGACGCACAAGAGCCGCTACCTGACCAGCGCCCAGAAATGGTACGAGTGGAACTGGTCCTGCCTGCGCGAGTCCCCGGGCCTCTACCGCAACAGCCGCGGCGACGACGGAACGGTCGACCCCACCCTGTGGACCTACAACTCCGGGGCCATGATCGGGACCGCGACGACGCTCTACCAGGTGACCGGCGACCGCTCCTATCTCAAGCGCGCCGTGCAGGACGCGGACGGCTCGCTCGCCTACTGGAAGCAGGGCGAGCGCCTGCACGACCAGCCGGCGATCTTCAACGCGATCTACTTCGACAACCTCCGGATCCTGTCCGGGGTGCACCCCGGAC
>NZ_JAELVH010000572.1 GCF_019399235.1 Streptomyces poriferorum
TCCACCGGACCCGGCCGGCGCTCGGTCCCGAACGCGACGACGATGTCCTGCTGATCGTGTCCGAACTGGTCACCAACGCGGTCCGGCACGCCCCCGGCGGCCCCAGCGCCCTGACCCTGACCACCACCGCGGACACCCTGGACATCGCGGTAACCGACCACTCATGCGTCCCACCCGCCCCCCGTGTCCCGGATCTGATCGACGGCACGGGCGGCATGGGCCTGCACATCGCCGACGACCTGGGGGCCCGGGTCTTCACCGAACCGCTGCCGCGGAAAGTGCGTCCACGCGGCCTTCGACGCGGAGCCGCCCGGGTGAGGCGGGCAGGGGGAGGTGGTCGATGACGTTCTTCATGACCGCCTGGACGGCCTGCCGACGGCCGGTCCGAAGCGCCTGGTGAGCCCGGACCCCTCCGGGGCCGTCGCCCTCTTCGACGAGGTCCACCCGTCGTGGCTGCGCCGTGGCAAGGGGCACGGCCGCCGCTTGCTCACCGACCTCTATGGCTCACCATCTGACCGCACTTGTACGATTTCGAGTCGACGGGCGAGGGATGACACGCCTGGCATTCTCCGAGCTGCGACAAGGACCGATCATGGCGCGCGTACAGACCGGCTGCCCCGACTGCAAGCGATGCACCAACAGCGCCGTCGGTGAAGGCGCACGGAAGGCCGGCCGCTGGACCGCGGGCATTGCGACCATGGGTCTCAGCGAGGCCGGCATGGCCTTCACGCGCAACTGCCGGGGGTGCGGGCACGCCATGTCCCTTCATGACCGCAAGGACAACAGCGCGCTCACACGGGACCCGGACCACCGCGGCGCACCGGTCGTCCCCGGCCACGCAGCCCCTTACCTGCCCGCCCCGGCTCCGGCGTGGGGCGCACCGCCCCCGGCGCCCGCTCCCGCGTGGGGCGCACCGCCCGAGGGCGGGACTCCCGCGTGGGGCGCACCGCCCCCGGCGCCCGCTCCCGCGT
>NZ_JAELVH010000573.1 GCF_019399235.1 Streptomyces poriferorum
TGCGGTGCAGTCCGACCGCGCGGAAACAATGGTCGACGGCGAGCGCCACCGCGGTCGGACTGCACCGCATCGAGGTGTGCATTCGCCCCGAGAACGGGCCCAGCCGGCGGGTCGTGGAGAAACTCGGATTCCGCGAGGAGGGGATCCGGCCCCGCTATCTGCACATCGACGGCGCCTGGCGTGACCATCTGATCTACGCGCTCACCGCGGAGGAGGTGCCCGACGGCCTGCTCCGGAGGTGGCGCCGGGCGCGTCCGGAGCGCCCCGAGCGGCCGGAGTACCGCTGAAAATGAAATATGTGTTCGAAATTGATCGGGCGATGACAGCTAACGGATGCGCAAACGCCGACTGTTGATCCGAACAATCACAAAAAAAGTCCGCGATATCAGCCGGATCGTGCGACACACCGGGCCAATTGGCGGATGCCTCCACGCAAACCCCTCTACGGTGTGAGATGTGAGCAGCAGCGGCCTCATCTACGCAGTCATTGTCGGGGCCTGGGCCGCCTACTTGGTACCGATGTGGCTCCGCAGGCAGGACGAGCTCAACGAAGCCCGTCCGACGGAACGCTTCAGCACCGCCATCCGGCTGCTGTCCGGACGGGCGGCGATGGAGCGCCGGTACGCCAAGGAGCTGCGGGAGCGCACCGACGAGGAGGCGGCGCCCGACGCCGACCCGGATGTAGTCACGGACCGAATGGATTCCGTCGACGTCCGGGCCTTTTCCGCGCCTCCGGCGCACACCGAGGCCCGGGTCCACGACCCGGCTCGTACGCCGGAGCACTCCGCCCAGGAGCGCGCGGAGCAGAAACGCCCGGCGCGCGACCGCCCCGAACCCTCCTCCGATTCAGCCCGGCGTCCGCGACCCGGCGGAATCGACGCGGAGCGCGCCCGGCGTGCGCAGCGCCTCCAGGTCCTCGCGCGGCGCCGGCGCACCGGCGC
>NZ_JAELVH010000574.1 GCF_019399235.1 Streptomyces poriferorum
GCCGACCCACACCTGGCACCCGCACAACCCGCCGACCCACAACCCGCCGACCCACACCTGGCACCCGCACAACCCGCCGACCCACACCTGGCACCACACGCCGCCCAAGCACCACAAGCCGCCGCAGATGGCGCACACCGGTGCCAACGACAACCTGGGCATCGCGGGTGGCGCCAGTGCCGCCCTCGTCCTCGGTGGTGGCCTGCTGATGCGCCGCAGCCGCGCCGCGCAGAAGTGAAGTAGCCCCGCACGCGAAAAGGTCCGGCCGGACAGCGCGAAGCTGTCCGGCCGGACCTTCTCATGTCCGGGTGTCAGACCCGGGAGAGTCCCGCACGGTCGAGGCAGTCGGCGACCGCCGCCGTCTCCGCGGCGTCCAGCCGGCGCATCGGCGGGCTCATCACGTTGGTGGTGATGACCCCGCGCAGCATCAGCGCGGTCTTGAACGCGCCGAGTCCGGCCGCCGTGGCGGACGCGGTGCCCGGGCGCGCGGCCCGGATGATGTCGAAGAGCGCGACGAGACGGTCCTGCTCGGCCTTCGCCGCCGCCCAGTCGCCGGTGACCGCGGCGTGGTGGAGGCGTACGTACCCGTGCGGGTCGACGTTGCCGAGCCCCGGGACCGAGCCGTCGGCGCCGCCGAGCATCATCGCGTCGACGACCAGCTCATGCCCGGTCAGGACGGAGAAGTCCGGCAGTTCGCGGGCGCCGATGGCCAGCCGGCGGAACGAGCCGTCGTCCCCGCTGGAGTCCTTCACACCGGCCAGCACGCCGTCGGCGGCGAGCGGCAGGAGCAGCTCCGGGGTCAGCTTGCTGTGGACGCAGACCGGTACGTCGTACGCCAGGAGCGGCAGTTCGATCGCGGCGGCGACGTCGCGGAAGTGCCGGTCGATCTCCTGGTCGCTGGTGCGGGTGTAGAACGGCGCGGT
>NZ_JAELVH010000575.1 GCF_019399235.1 Streptomyces poriferorum
GGGGGCCAGCAGCGCCGCCCGTCGCTCGCGGTCCGCTCCGGCCTGCGCCGCCCGTACGCGGTCCACCGCGCGTCGGTGTGCCAGGGTCATGATCCAGGTCATCGCGCTGCCGCGGCCCGGCTCGAACCGGCCGGACGTACGCCACACCTCGAGCAGCACCTCCTGGACCACCTCCTCCGACTGCGCCGGGTCCCTCAGAACCCGGTGGACCAGGCCCATCACGGGGCCGGCGGTCCGGTCGTAGACACCGGTGAAGGCCTCCCGGTCGCCGTCGGCCGTCCGGAGCATCAGCTGGTCGAGACCGGGCTCGCCCGTCTGCTCGGCGGCTTCCCCTCCGCGATCGGCGGATTGNACCCGCACCACCTCGTCCACGTACGACTCGTCCAGGAGCGGCGGACGCATGCTCATGCCCAGCCCCGGAATCATCCGGCGGCCGGGGTCGCCCCCGAACGCCACGGAGCCGACCGTGTCCACCGCGACCATCCGTACCGGGCGGTGCCAGTTCCGGAAGTACCGCGCGCAGCCCATCAGCGTCCCGGTCGTCCCGGCCCCCACGAACAGGACGTCCAGCCGCGGGAAGGAACGGGCGATCTCCGGAGCCGTTGTCCGGAAGTGCGCCCTCCAGTTGCCCGGGTTGGAGTACTGGCACAGCCACACGTACCGGTCGTCGCGGGCACACAGACGCCGGACGTGGTCCAGCCGCGCACCGAGCAGACCGCCGCCGGCCTCCCGGCCGGCCACCACATGGACTTCGCCTCCCAGCGCCTCCATCATCAGCCGGGTGGCGAGGTTGCAGCGTGAGTCCGTCACACAGACGAACCGGTAGCCCTTGCTCGCCGCGATCATGCTCAGCGCCACGCCGAGGTTGCCGGAGGAGGACTCGACGAGCACGGAGTCAGCCGTCAGGGAGCCGTCGCGCTCGGCCGCGGCGACCATCTCGGCCGCGGCCTTCAGCTTGATCGAGCCGGCGAAGTTGAAGCCCTCGCACTTGAGGAGCAGCGCCTGACCGAAGATCCGCTCGATGTCCACATAGAGCTCCTCCTCGTCGAAGGCCTGAGGAACAGTGATGACAGACACGGTGGACTCCACTTCCGAGCGTTTGCTGTGGGCGATGGCGGGCCGGCGCCGGTGCGGCCGGGGTCATCCGTAGCGGCGTCGTTCGTGGAAGAAGTCGTCGATGATCCGCAGTTCGCCGGGCGGGCGACCCGGTCGTAGACGAAGCTGCCGACCGCGAGGTCGAGCACACCGAGACCGAAGGGAGAGAAGACCGCCGGACGGTCCGCCGGCACGGTCACCCGTCCCGCCATCACGTCCTCCAGCGTGCCGTGGACGAAGTTCCGGTTGCCCGTGAGCTGCTCGGTCAGGTGGGGGGACGTGGCCGCCCTGAGGCAGTGCTCGATGTCGTCCACGATGTTGGTGGAGGCCAGCAGGACCCGTGGGGCCAGATCGCGCAACGACACGTGCAGCACCACGGGGTTGTGGTCGAACCACGCCGGATCGTCGACATGGGGTTCGCCGGCGACGGTCGCGAAGACCACGAGGTCGCTGGTGCGGATCAGTTCCTCCGGGGCGTGGTGCACCGTGACGGGGGCCGCGCTGCCGGACTGCTCCGCGTACAGACGGAATCCGGCCGCGCTCTCCGCGGAGACGTCGTACACGCCGATGTCGTCGAACGTCCAGCCGGAGCCTTCGAGGAACGTATGGATGTACCGGGCGATCAGGCCCGTGCCGAAGAACCCGACGCGGGTGGGACGGGTCCGGTCGCGGCTCAGCCGGTCGGCCGCCGAGACCGCGGAAGCGGCCGTTCTCGTGGCACTGATGATCGAGCTCTCCAGACAGGCGAACGGGTAGCCCGTGCCGGGGTCGTTGAGGATCAGTACGGCCGAGGCGCGAGGCACTCCGGACCTCACGTTCTCCGGGAAGCTGGAGATCCACTTCAGTCCGTCCACCGGGGACCCGCCGCCCAGGGAGGCGGGCAGCGCGATCATCCGGGAAGCCGCCCGGTCCGGGAAGCGGAGGAACGAGGACGGCGGGTTGACCGTGCGGCCCGCACCATGCAGCCGGTAGGCGGCCTCGACCACCTCCACGATC
>NZ_JAELVH010000576.1 GCF_019399235.1 Streptomyces poriferorum
CCACCCCGACGCCTGCGCCGCGAGGCCGCCGCGCGCACGCGGGACCGCCCGCCGACGAGAGTGCCGAGCACGACAGTCCGCCGGCCGAGTACGGCACGGCCGTCCCGCGCGGACGCCGGGCGCTGCGTCCCGGGACCGTGCGCGCGAAGATCATCTCGCTGCTCATGCTGCCCGTCGTCTCCCTGCTGGCCCTCTGGGGCTTCGCCACCGTGTCCACCGCCCAGGACGTGGCACGGCTGCGCCAGTTGCAGCGCGTCGACGAAGAGGTCAGAGCGCCCGTCGCGTCGGCGGTCTCGGCCCTCCAGAGCGAACGGAAGGCGGCCATGCTCCAGTCCGCCGACCCCGGCACCGCACACGCCGCCGCCCTGAAGGAACAAGCCGGGCGCACCGACACCGCCCTCGACGCGCTGCGGCTGGGCGACGGTCACACCGTCGCCGACACCGGCAATCTCCCCGGGGGCCTGGCCGGCCGGCTCGACCGCTTCCTCGGCCTCGCCCAGGACCTGCGGACGGACAAGGCGAACAGCGAGAGCGCCGATGGTGGCGAATACGCCGTGTACGACCGCTACACCTCGGCGGTCAGCGCCGCTTTCGCCGTCTCCGGGGCCCTCACCGGCATCCAGGACGACGCCCTCGGCTCCGACGCCCGCGTCCTGCTCGAACTCGCCCGCGCCGACGAGATGCTGGCCCGAGAGGACGCCCTGCTGGCCACCGCCGCACGCGTCGGCACCCTGGAGGACCGCCCGCTGAGGCAGTTCACCGGCGCGGTCGAAACCCGGCGCAGCCTCACCGAGACCGCAGGCGCCGACCTGCCCGCCACCGAACGCACCGCCTGGCGGAAGTTCACCGCGCTGCCCGCCTACCGCTCCATCCGGACCGCGGAGGACAAGGTGCTCACGGCGGCGCCCGGGCGCGACGCCGCGCGGGCCGTGCCCGCCGCCGACTGGCAGCGCGCCGCCGCCGACGTCCGTGGCGAACTACGCAGCATCACCGCCGGCGCCGGAGACCGCGCCGCCGACCGCGCCGACCCCCTCACCCAAGGGCTGCTCAGCCCGTCCGGCGCTGCCGTGATCTTTGGCTGCGTCGCCGTCGCCGCCTCCCTGGTGATCTCCGTGCGCATCGGGCGCGGGCTCGTCGTGGAGCTGGTGAACCTGCGCAACAGCGCCCTGGAGATCGCCCGGCGCAAACTGCCTCTGGCCATGCAGCGGCTGCGCGCGGGCGAAGAACTCGACATCCGGGCCGAGGCTCCGCCGGGACTCGCCTCCCAGGACGAGATCCCGGCCGGGCCTGGCGGATGCCGGTGTCCCTGACCAACGTCGTGCGCGCGGCCGTCTCCGAGATCGAGGACTACGCCCGGGTGGAGGTCAGCAGGCTGCCCGACGCCGCGGTGAAGGGCACGGCGGTCGCCGACCTCACTCACCTGCTCGCCGAACTGGTCGAGAACGCCGCACAGTTCTCACCCCCGCACACCAAGGTGCGCATCACCGGCGAACCCGTGGGCAACGGCTACGCACTGGAGATCGAGGACCGCGGCCTCGGGATGGGAGCCGAGCTGCTCGGCGAGGCCAACCGCCGCATCGAGCAGGCGGAGGCCCTCGATCTCTTCGACAGCGACCGGCTCGGCCTGTTCGTCGTGAGCCGGCTCGCCGTGCGGCACCGGATCAAGGTCCAGCTGCGCACCTCCCCGTACGGCGGCACCACGGCGGTCGTCCTGCTGCCGACGGCGCTGCTGCAGACCGCACTGCCGCCGGCCGAGGAGCAGGCGGCGCCGCAGAAGGCCTCGGCCGAGCGCCGGGACGATCACGAACGCACGACCTTCGGGCCGGGGCCCCGTGCCGTCCGGCCGCAGGGCACCGCCTTCCCCGCACCCGTCCCGGTCCCGGCGCTGGAGTCCCGCACCGGCCCCACCGCCCGCGTGACCTCGCTGCGGCCCCGCCGGCCGGAGGCCGACGACGAGACCGGGCCGGCACCACGGACGCCTGCCGGAGACAAGGGCGACGACGAGGCCCTGCCCCGCCGGGTGCGGCAGGCAAGCCTCGTACCCCAGCTCCGTGAGGAACCGCGGCCCGAACCGCCCCGGACCGGCGGACCGGCCGAGGACACGGCCGCGCACCGCACCCCCGAACAGGCCAGGGACCGGATGACCGCCTACCGCGCCGGGTGGGTACGCGGCGGCGGCGCCGCCCCGGGATCCCCGGTGGCAGCCCCCGGCAGCACCGAACCCCGCCCGCTCAGCGAAGGAGACCCCGCATGATCGCGAACGAGAGGGCCGGGGCGGCCCGCCGATCCGGTGAACTCGACTGGCTGCTGGACGATCTGGTGACCCGGGTCGGAGAGGTCCGGCACGCAGTCGTGCTCTCCGGGGACGGACTCGCGGTCGGGGCGTCGAGCGCGCTCAGCCGCGAGGACGCCGAGCACCTGGCAGCGGTCGCCTCCGGGTTCCACAGCCTGGCCAAGGGCGCGGGACGGCACTTCCGGGCGGGAGGCGTGCGCCAGACGATGGTCGAGATGGACGAGG
>NZ_JAELVH010000577.1 GCF_019399235.1 Streptomyces poriferorum
GCTGCGCCCGGGAGACCGGGTCGACGTGATCGCGTCCGAGGGCGCCGGAGCCGACTCGCGGGTGCTGGCGAAGGGGGCGCGGGTGACCCGGGTACCGGCGGAGTCCGCCGAGGGCTCCACGGAGAACGGAGCGCTGATCGTGCTCTCCGTGCCACGGGCGACGGCCACGACGCTGGCCGGTGCGGGAATCTCGGCCGGGTTTGCGGTGATCCTGTGTTGATTCGTACTGACGAACCATCACGTCACCTGACAGCAGCCGAGGATGGGGCGGATCTCCCTTGTACTGCCGTAAGTTGCGGAACGGTTGGCTCCTCTTACGGCACATACGAAGGACGGCTCGGGCGTGAGCGAGAAGAAGAAAGTCAGTCTGCTGGAGGGCTTCAAGGCCTTCCTGACGCGCGGCAACGTGATCGACCTGGCGGTGGCCGTCGTCATCGGCGCCGCGTTCACGAACATCGTGAACGCCGTCGTCAAGGGCGTCATCAACCCGCTCGTCGGTGCGTTCGGCACCCAGGATCTGGAGAACTACAGCTCCTGCCTGAAGGGCCCCTGTGTGACGGACCCGAAGACGGGCGAGGCGACCGAGGGCATCCGGATCCTGTGGGGTTCGGTGCTCAGCGCCACACTCAGCTTCCTGATCACCGCTGCCGTCGTCTACTTCCTGATGGTGCTCCCGATGGCGAAGTACCTCGCCAGGCGGGCCGCCATGCAGGCGGCGAAGGAGGGCGTGCAGGAGACGATGGAGGTGAGCGAGCTGGAGGTCCTGAAGGAGATCCGCGACGCACTGGTCGCGCAGCGCGGTGGCGGCAGCAGTTCGGTGGAGGGGAACCGCGGCGAGGAGCCGGGGCGGGGCGACCTGAAGTAGAGCGGCGGGCCGGGCG
>NZ_JAELVH010000578.1 GCF_019399235.1 Streptomyces poriferorum
CCTTCGGCGGTCTGCTGCTGCTCTCCGGGCGGCTCGGTGACCTCCTCGGCCGCCGCCGGATGTTCCTGGCCGGCACCGCGGTCTTCACCGCCGCCTCCGTACTGGCCGGAGCGGCCGGCTCCCCCGCCCTCCTGGTCACCGCCCGCTTCCTCCAGGGCGCGGGCAGCGCCATGGCTTCCGCGGTGGGCCTGGGCATCCTCGTCACCCTGTTCACGGAAAGCCGCGAACGGGCCAGGGCCATCGCCGTGTTCAGCTTCACCGGCGCGGCGGGGGCCTCGATCGGCCAGGTGCTCGGCGGGGTCCTCACGGACGCGCTCGGCTGGCACTGGATCTTCTTCATCAACCTGCCGATCGGTCTCGCGGTACTCCTCGTCGCGGTACGCGTCCTGCCCGCCGACCGCGGACCCGGCATCGCGGCCGGGGCCGACACGATCGGCGCGCTCCTGGTCACCGGAGGCGTGATGCTGGGCATCTACTCCGTCGTCGAGGTCGAGTCGTACGGGTGGCTGTCGGCGCACACGCTCGGCCTGGGCGCCCTCGCGCTGGCCCTGCTCGCCGCGTTCGTCGTCCGGCAGGCCACGGCCGCCACCCCGCTCCTGCCGCTGCGGATACTCCGCTCACGCAGTGTCGCCGGAGCGAATCTGGTCCAGATCCTCATGGTGGCCGCGCTGTTCTCGTTCCAGATCCTCGTCGCGCTGTACCTGCAGCGGGTCCTCGGCTACGGAGCCACCGCCACCGGCCTCGCCATGCTGCCGGCGGCCGCGGTCATCGGCGCGGTGTCGCTCGGGCTCTCGGCCCGGCTGAGCGCACGGTTCGGCGACCGCAGCGTCCTGCTCCTGGGGCTGGCCCTGCTGATCGGGG
>NZ_JAELVH010000579.1 GCF_019399235.1 Streptomyces poriferorum
CGGGGACTCCGGAGCGGCGGCGGCGGCCGGGCCGTCGCCGCCCGCCCACCGGGGAGCGGCGATCACTGCTGCGCCGATCAGCGCCGTCGGGACGAGTACCGCGGTCAGGACCCGTATCCGGCTGCGACGCCGGCGCTTCCGACGGGTGCCCTGTCGGCCCCCCCGGCCTCCGCCCCGGCGCTGTGCCGGCTGCCTGGCCGTCTCAACCGCCACGGACCGTGTGCTCCTATTCTTCCATCGGGTGTTCGTCCGCGTACTTCAGGAGTTCCAGGAGCCTGGGGTCCTCGGCAGTGGCGATCAGCTGGGTCGCCGAGACCGGCGCCGAGACCATCGAGGAGTCGTCCCCGTCGACCGAGATCCGAACGACGCTGTCGCCGTAGACGAAGTTGATGCTGACGCCGGTGATGGTCTGCGTGCCCCTGGAATTTCCCTGCGCTGTCGTGACACGGGCCTTGATACCGCCCGCCAGGTCCAGGACCGCCGTCCTGCACTGGAGACCCTTCGACGGGATGTCGCGGCACGGCCCAGCGGCGGGGGCGTTGCCCGGCGCGGCCTTGGGACGTACGGAGAAGACGATGGGGAACGTGTTGCCGTCCTGCCGGGCCTGGTACCGGCTGACGGTCAGATCGACCGGCCGGACCGGACCGAGCCCTCGGGGCAGCAACTCGTCGAGCAGCACCGCGGCCTGCGACTGGAACTGCTCCTGCCGGACCCGTTCGGCCGGGGGCAGGTCGGCCATGCTCGTCTCGCCGGGAGTGGGCTCGACGTGCACGGGCGTGGGGACGGGCCGGGGGGCCGCGGTGGCGGCCGG